>JBHAQX010000187.1:0-3464 GCA_041830595.1 Evtepia sp. | reverse complement strand
TCGACAAGGCCCAGAAGGCCTCCAAGGGTGATAAGAAGTTTCTTGTCGAGATTGAGGTGTTTAAGGGACTCTTGGAACACCTCAACGAAGGAAAGTCTGCCAGAGCCTATCCTTGTACAGAGGAAGAGAAGGCACTGATTGCTACCTCGGAGCTGATTAGCCTTAAGCCCGTGATCTATGCGGCAAACATGGATGAGACAACGGTGGCGAAGGGCTATGAGAAGAATCATCACTATCAGGCCCTTGCAAAGCTTGCCCAGGAGGAAGGGGCCTTAGTGCTGCCGATTTGTGCGAAAATTGAGCAGGAAATCGCCCAGCTGCCCCATGAGGATAAGGCCATGTTCTTAGAGGAGCTTGGCCTTGCCCAGTCCGGCCTGGACCGCTTGATCCAGTGTTCCTATGATTTACTGGGTCTGATCTCTTACCTCACAGCCGGACCGGAGGAAGTGCGAGCTTGGACCATTACCCGAGGCACCAAGGCGCCCCAGGCAGCCGGAAAGATTCACAGCGACTTTGAGCGGGGCTTTATACGGGCAGAAGTGGTGGGCTATGAGGACCTGACAGCATGTGGCCCCATGGCAGCGGCAAGGGAAAGGGGACTGGTGCGCTCAGAGGGGAAGGAATATGTGGTGCAGGATGGAGATGTAATTCTCTTCCGCTTCAATGTGTAACGAAGGAAAGGGGTCAGGATGATGAGGCAGAAAACGATTTTAATCACCGGGGCCTCCCGGGGAATCGGGGCAGAAACCGCCCGCCTGTTTGCCCGAGAGGGCTGGGCAGTCGGTCTCAATTACAACTTGTCGGAAGACAAGGCAATGGCCCTGACCCAGGAGCTGCGGGCAGAGGGCTGTACGGTATTACCTATTAAGGCCGACGTGCGTGACCCGGCGCAAGTCCAAAAAATGGTTGACATAGTGTTAGAAAATTTTTGTCAACTTGACACTTTGCTGTGCAACGCCGGAGAGTGCATTCCTGGTCTGTTTACGGATATCTCCTATGAGGATTGGAGAGGTCTTTTTGCTGTCAATGTGGACGGAATTTACCACTGCTGTCAGGCGGTTTTGCCTCACTTTATCAACAGAAAAGAAGGCAACATTATTACAACTTCTTCCATCTGGGGCATGGTAGGCGGTTCCTGCGAGGTGGCCTATTCGGCCACAAAAGGGGCGATTATTGCCATGACAAAGGCCCTGGCCAAAGAGCTGGCCCCCTCAAATATCAGGGTTAATTGTGTGGCACCTGGGGCGATTGAGACAGAGATGATGGATTTTCTCTCCGACCAGGATAGAGACATCATCTGCGAGATGACGCCCCTGGGCAGGGTAGGTATTTCGAAAGACGTTGCTCAGACCTCTCTGTTTTTGGCTTCAGACAACAGCAGTTTTTACACGGGGCAGGTCTTTTCCCCCAACGGTGGTTTTGTGATATAAACGTGGAATATGGGAAAAAGGAAGTTGACATAATGGGCTCGCCTAGATATAATTGTCAACAACCCCAAATATATGAAGGAGGAACATGAAAATGAAAGCATCTAAGATTCTTGCACTGCTTCTGGCAGCACTGATGTGCCTGGCACTGGTTTCCTGCAAAAAGACACCAACTGAACCCGCACCCGCACCTGAGGGCGGTGACGGAGAAGGAACGGCAGCCGTACAGACCCTGAACCTGGGCTTTATTGGCCCTCTGACCGGTGACGCTGCCCTGTATGGCAGCAGCGCTGCAAACGGTGCACAGATTGCTGTGAACGAGATCAACAGCGACCCCAATGCAGCCTTGAAGATTAATTTCTTCCCCATGGACGATCAGCATGACGCGGAAGTTGCCGTGAATGCCTATGGTTCTCTGCTGGATCAGAAGGTACAGGCTATTGTGGGCTGTGTTACTACGACCCCTTGCAATGCAGTAGCCGCTGAGGCCTTTGTGGACCGTATGTTTATGCTTACCCCCTCTGCCTCTTCTCCCAGTGTGCTGGAAGGCAGAGACAATGTTTATCAGCTTTGCTTCTCTGACCCCAACCAGGGTACCGCATCCGCCCAGTATATCGGTGAGAATCAGCTGGCCAAAAAGGTTGCTGTTATCTACAACAACGCCGATGCTTATTCCACCGGCATCTTCCAGAACTTTGAAGCTGCTGCGGCCGACTACGGGTTAGAGCTTGTCTCTGTAACCACCTTCACCGGCGACACTGCAAATGACTTTTCCGTGCAGCTGGCCGATGCCAAGGACAAGGGCGCAGAGCTGATTTTCCTGCCCATCTACTACACTCCTGCTGCAATGATTCTAAAGCAGGCCAAGACCATGGACCTCAATGTGAAGTTCTTCGGTTGTGACGGCCTGGACGGACTTCTGGACCAGGAGAACTTCGATGTTTCTCTGGCCGAAGGTGTGATGCTGCTGACCCCCTTTGCTGCAGACGCACAGGATGAAGAAACTGTAAGCTTTGTTACAAAGTACAAGGAAGCATACAATGGAGAGACTCCCTCCCAGTTTGCAGCAGACGGCTATGACTGTGTCTATGCCATCTACGATGCCATTATGCAGGCTGGCATTGATGTAACCGATATGAGCCATGAAGACCTTTGCCAGATTATGATTGACACCTTCTCTTCCGAGCAGTTTGCTGTGAACGGTCTGACCGGCAGTGGCATGACTTGGGATAAGAGCGGTGAGGTTTCTAAGGAGCCTAAGGCTGTTGTCATTAAGGACGGCGTATACGTTGGCATGTAATTAAAAAATAAATACATCCATTGGGTCTAGATTCAAGGATGTAACATGTTAAATAGTACCCCTCCAGCCAAGGAACACTGGAAAGGAGGTTGCCGGAAGCGGCAACCTCCTTTCCACCGTTGCTGGGAACCGATGCTCAGTTCGTCAAGCCTGGCGGCCTGAGCATTGGTTCCCGTATGCTATCACGAGAAAGAGACTGAGAAAGAGTTTAGAGGTGTTGTAAGATGTCCTTCCTTAACCATCTGATAAATGGCATAAGTTTGGGAAGCGTTTATGCGATTATTGCGTTGGGCTACACCATGGTCTATGGCATTGCCAAAATGCTTAACTTTGCACATGGCGATGTTATTATGGTCGGAGGCTATATTGCCTTCTGCTCCACTGTGTATATGGGCTGGCCCCCTATTTTGGCTCTCATTGCCGCTATGGCAGTATGTACTATTTTAGGCGTCACCATTGAGTTTTTGGCCTATCGGCCGCTGCGAAATGCTACATCCCTTGCCGTATTGATTACCGCCATTGGCGTTTCCTTTTTCCTGCAAAATATGGCCTTGCAAATTTGGTCGGCCAATCCCAAATCCTTTACCTCTCTGGTGCCCATTGGTGCGCTGCGCCTTTTTGGCGGAAAGCTGCTCATCACCGGAGAGGCCATGGCGACCATTATCACCTGTGTTATTGTTATGCTGTCCCTAACCCTGTTCACCAGCAAAGCAAAAATGGGCAAGGCCATGCGCGCC
>JBHAQX010000186.1:0-5672 GCA_041830595.1 Evtepia sp. | reverse complement strand
CGAATGCATCCAATCCTGTTCGCCCTAGCATAAATTGTTTTAATCGACTGGTCAAGGGGCATCATCTCCATGTTTTGTCGAAAAGACCAGAAAAAATACGATGGCTTTTTCCTTTCATCATTATAACCAAAACCTATGTCTAGTCAAGAAAGGTTTCGTTAATAATGTGTGAACGATGGAGGTTATCTAAAAGAAATAACGAAAAAGAGAGAAAAAAGAGAGAGCAGGGCACTTTTTAAATAAAAATGGAAAGGAAAAAGGCGTTTTGTTATTATTGACCAGCTATCCCTTTTTTGTGGAAGAGGCATAGGTGGGGCGAATGCTCACCTCACCAGAGGAGAGCGCTTCTAATTCCCCGTCGGAGTAGGCCACAAGCAGCTGAAAATGGTGGTCGATATCCAACGCGGTTGCAGGGAGAGCCTGTCCCCCACGCAACACAGTAATTTCTTGCCCCAAAAGAAAAGAGCGACTGCGATAGTCATCAAAAAAGCGCTTCTCCGTCAAATGGGGATATTCCTCCATGATGTAATTGAGAACATCGGCCGCCATGGCACTGCGCAAATCTCCCTGAGCAGGGGCACTGGGAAAAACGGTAGTTGCTACCTGGGAAAGCTCCTGGGGAAAGGTCGTCTCCCCAGGAAAGACATTGATGCCAATACCCAAAATTGCATAGAGCAGGCCGCCGCTCTCCACATCCACCGCCGCTTCCGTGGAGATGCCGCAGACCTTTTTGCCGTGGCAAAAGACATCGTTCACCCACTTAATGGAGGCGGGAACCTTGGCATATTGTTCGATGGTCTTGGCCACAGCCACTGCAGCACAGGTGGTGAGGCAGAGGGATTCCATGGCAGAAAAGCTGGGCCGAAGCAATAGACTCATATAGATCCCGCCCCCACCTGGAGAAAAGAAGCTGTGCTCTCTGCGGCCCCGGCCCTGGGTCTGTCGCTCGGCAAAAATAACGGTGCCTTCCGGGGCGCCCTCTTGGGCTCGCTTCTTTAGTAGGGTGCTGGTGGAATCCAGCTCCGGGTAAACCTCTGGTTGGAGCTGTGGAAACCTTAAATAGCGCCTAAGGCTTTGGGGGGAGATGACATTGCTGTCGGGCGTTAAGCGGTAGCCACGCTTGGGCACCGCTTCAATCTGATGGCCCTGGGTTTGCAGACTACCAACCGCCTTCCACACTGCACTGCGGCTCACCCCCAGGGTACTGGCCAAGGCCTCTCCCGAGCGGTACTGCCCTCGATTTGCCTCCAAATCGGCTAACACATCATCCCGTACACCCACAAGACCACCTCCTGTATGTTCTGACAATCACGGTTGTTTGCCAGTATAGCAGAAAAAAGGGCAGAGAGAAAGGGGGAACCGTGCTTAGGGAGAGAAGTGGCGAAGAACAGGTCCAATGCGATGGAGAAGAAACAGAGCCAAAACAAGCTTGAGCAGGTCTGGAATGAGATAGGGAAACACACACCAACCCAAAACGGCCCAAAGGGTGATGGGACCCGTTCCCTTTAGGTAGACCAGCATAAACCAAAGGGAGCCAAAGGCGTAGAGCAGAAGTAGGCCTAGCAGCATGCCAGCCGCCATGCTACGGGTGCTGTGACCAAACAGATGGGTAACCAGCCAAAAGCAAAGACCCATTAGAACAAACCCTAGTAGATATCCCCCGGTGACCCCAAACAGAACCGAAGGCCCCGAGAGAAACTGGGCAAAGACGGGAAGGCCAAAGAGTCCCAGCAAAAGATAGCAGACAATAGCTAGGGTGCCCAGCCGCCCGCCCAAAAGACCCAGGAGAAAGAAAAGGGCAAAGGTCTGCATGGTAAAAGGGATGGCAAGCGGAATGGCAATGTAGGAGCACACACACAGCAGGGCGACGGATAGGGCCAGATAACTTACCCGTTGGCTGCGGTTACGAAGGACGGACAATGGCTGCTGGGACATAAGAAATCAGGCACCCTTTCTCTCGATTTTTGCCCAGTGTAGCACAGGAGGAAAGATAATGTCAACCAAAAAAATAAAAAGGTTCACAAAAAAGCCGCCGGAACTCCGGCGGCTTTAAAACTGCTTGATTTTTGTCATCTGCCTCAACACGGCCTGGGCGCAAAGACCGGTAAAAAGGCCGGTGATGATGGCGCTGAGGAGAAGGGGCGGCCCATAGACCAACAGCAGGCTAGGGGTTCCGGTGACGAAGAGGGCCACCGCCATTTGCCCTGTGTTATGCCCGATGGCCCCAAGAATGCTGTGGGCCCAGAGCTGCTTTTGGGTAAACAGCCCCTTGGTCAAACACATGATTAGGTAACTTAAAAGTCCCCCGGCCAAGCTGTAGAACATGGTCATCAGTGTGCCGGCGACAAAGCTGCCCAGTACAATACGCACCAGCAAAATGATGCCGGCTTGTTTGCGCCCTAAACTCCAGATGGCGAAGAGGGTAATCACATTGGCAAGACCCAGCTTGATGCCGGCGATGGGAACGGGAGAGGGAATCCGTGCCTCAATGGCAAAGACAATCAAGGCCACGGCAGAGAGCATAGCGATACGGGTTAGTTCTTTTGTTTTCATTGGGCCACCACATCAAGGTCGTCGTTTCCCTGCTCTACCTCCAAGGTCAGCTGATTGGGCAGACAAATGATGGGGTCGCCCGTTCGATTGGTTGCCTTGTGCCGGACACATTTTTGGTCGGGGCAACTGGCCTCTTCCACCCAAACCTTGCCTCCCTCAATAACCACAAGGTTATATCCGCCATTCTCACTGGGAATGGTCAGGCGGCGGTCTTCCCCCAAGGGCAGACGGTAGAGAATTTCATCGGTGCCCCGGCGGATGCACACCTGACTTCCTGGCGTTTGTAAGGAGGGCAGCAGGAACATTCCCAAAATAGCCAGGGCGGCAAGGCCGCCAAATGCGCCAATCCAAAACACATTTTTTTTCATAGAAGGAGTACCGGATTACAGTACCGTTTCCAGGTATTTTTCAAAGTGAATCAAAGCGGTGCGGCGATGCCCACGGACAGCCAAAAAGGCTGGGAAAAGGCCAACAATGCTCCGCAGCTCCGGGGCGGGAACGTTGCGCTCTCCTGTTTGAAGGGTTTCGCCCACAAGCTTTGCCTGGGCTTGCAGGGCGGGAGAATCTCCGTAATTTTCCTCAATCCAGTTGGTAATCTCTAACAGAAGATCGGTATAAAAGCTAATGATGCGAATGGTATCTGCCATTTGGCCCATCGCTCCTTTCAAGTTTGATTTATGTATTCTTGTACAGCATAGGAGTATAACACAAAAAGGGTGCCGTTGCCATGAAAAGATTGGCAACGGGTAGCCTTAATGCTTCTGGCTTTCGGACAAAACTTCCTCATACACGCAGCAGTGCCTTAGATGGTCGTTCACCATGCCAACCGCCTGCATAAAGGAATAGATAATAGTAGAACCCACGAATTTAAAGCCCATTTTCTTCAAATCTTTGCTGATCTGGTCGGAGATGGGGGTGGTGATGGGGATGTCCTCTATCTTCTCCCAGTGACCCACGATGGGCTTGTGATCTACATAGCTCCAAATGAACTGGTCAAAGCTACCGTGTTTTTCTTGCAGCTGCAAGAAGAGTCTGGCATTGACAATGGCGGCGTTGATCTTCAAACGATTTCGGATGACGCCTGCATTGGTCAAAAGCTCTTGGATTTTCTTTTCGTCATATTGGGCTACCCTGGCGGGATCAAAACCGTCGAAGGCTTCTCGGTAGGCCTCTCGCTTGTTGAGTACCGTGATCCAGGAGAGTCCGGCCTGGGCACCCTCCAAAATCAGCATTTCAAAGAGCTTTTGATTTTCATGGACCGGGCGGCCCCATTCGGTATCATGGTAGGTGATATAGAGAGGGGTATTGCCAAAGCAGCGAACCGGTTCATTCATAAAAGACACCTCTCTTTCGGGTTTCTTGCTGTAGTCCGGCCCAGTGGGATACGCCGTATGAAAAGAGTAGCATAAAATAAGGGATAAAACAATTGGGATTCTGCGAGGGGGCTTAACTTCCGCGCTATTCGCGCTATTATAGTATAAAAGCAAAAACGAGAGTGACCGTTTAATAGACGAGCAAAGGGTGATGAACACAGTTGATTCATCACCCTTTTTTTAAATGGTATCATTGGTGCCGTTTAAACACAAAAAATAATAACCCGAACACATCGCCTATTGTGAAGATTTGGTGTCGGTGTTTTTTAGCGCCTTAAACGCGCCTGCTCTACTTTGTTAGTAAATGTTTTGGCAAGCTTTAGTTATAAAAAGGCGATCAGATTTATCTTGGTATATCAGTGGGAGGCATTACGTTTTTCAGTAGTATTATCGCATCAAAGGCTTCTGACGGAACCATGTGAAGGGTCTGATCTGTCTCTTGGGCAGCTTCTTCTGCTTCCTTGGAAAAGCTGTCACCTATCAATGTGATCCCCTGGGGTGTTGACAACAGTACTCCTAATTGAGAATCCTTTGCAACGCCATCAAATGCAAGATATGCCTCATCCCATTCGGTTTGGTTGAATACACTAATTAAACGAGTTTCATCATTAGCTACAATATGGAACTCGCTGCGCTCCTCTGCTTCGTAATCAGTATAATCCCATGCAAGAAAGTTGCTCTCATAGCATTCGCTTCCGATTACAAAGTACTCGTCCCCGTACTGCTGAAACAGATATTCGCCCAGAACAGGTGCACCGCTGCTAGAGTATTGAGAAGTCTTGTCCATATGTGCAGTATGCCCTGCAATAAAAATAGCATCCGTTCCAAAATTCTGCTCTTCATAGTTGAGAATCCAAGAAACCATATCCGCCATATTTTGATCCCTTACTTCACTGTATTTCGCAGGATCAGTTAATTGCAATTCAGCATTTTTAATAATACAAGTAGCATAGAGACAAGCGAATTCATATTCTTGTAAAGAGCTGTTTTCTAAGTAGGTTTCTCGCTTTTCGTCCATAGTGTTGACCAGGTTTGTCATATGATCAAGCCCTTGCTGTATGAGCGTTGGCTCCTGGTCGTAGGAATGAGCATCGTTAAGAGGCTCTAGTAACAGTTCATATTCCTGGGCAAGGGATGGATCTACCTGATTGAGATAGGAGAAAAGTCCGTCCTTTTTGTTGTCATATTTTTGGATATCAAAACCGTAAAAGCGAATCTTATCATCCTCTGCTGATGTTTCATTATAGTTTCTCATCCATTGCAATACCTCTGCCATTTCCTGCGTGCTATAAAGCTGGAAACCAATTTGGGTAGCTGCCTCTTGCGCCGTTCCATCTCCGCCATTGATATATGCATTGACCTTTGCACATCCACCAAAATCGGCTTCCAATGCAAAGGCTCTGATTCCTTGCTGCTCCACGGCCAAGGCGAAAAGCGTTTGTTTTAGGAGGGTGAATTCCCGGTTCCCATGAGTGGCTTCTCCGAAAGCAATAATCGTCTTGTCTGGAATTGTAATTTCCTCCAGCGGCAACATTGCCTCTTCAAGTTCAGCAATCATCGTATTTTCCGTGCCTGCTTCATTGCTATTCTGCGTTTTGGAATCTGCACATCCGGCGAAACAAAGAGCAAATAGCGTCATTACCCCAATTATAAATACTTGTTTCATTTTCTGTTCCCATTCCTTTCAACTTTTCTAATCACTTAAGTCTTGCTTTTTCAAACCACGGCATGATTCAATGAACACAT
>JBHAQX010000185.1:0-7311 GCA_041830595.1 Evtepia sp. | reverse complement strand
GCCGGCCAGGGGTATGATCTGACATTTAAGATTGAGGCCTATGTACCCAATACAGTGAAACGTGAGATTGGTACCCAGGAAGTACGGGTGGGGAAAACACATATTGTAAAGACAGCAAATCTGGAACTAGTGGATGGTGTCATCATGGCATGCACCTGGCTGGAGTCTGCAAGCTGATTTTTCGTCGAAAAATGGAAAAAGTGGGAACCCCGGGGGGTTCCTGCTTTTTTACATCAGTTCAAATTTTGGAGGATTTGGTTTATGTCACACTATAGTGAGTCAAAGCAGGCGGTTTTAGAAAAACTAGGCAGCGATGAAGAACGAGGCCTAAGCTCTGGCCAAGTAGCGGAAAAGCTGGAGCAGTTTGGAGAAAATCGCCTGCGGGAAAAGAAAAAAAAGAGCATGGCTGCTCGTTTTCTAGAGCAGTTTAAAGATGTCATGATTGTCATACTCCTTGTAGCGGCAGGCATTTCTTTAGGGATTGCCATTATGGAAGGTGAGGCAAAAGAATTCTTTGAGCCTGGCTTGATTTTGCTCATTGTACTCATTAACGCTTTGATGGGTGTTCTGCAGGAGAGCAAGGCAGAGAAAGCCTTGGATGCCCTAAAAAACCTGTCCGCCCCCCACGCCAGAGTGATCCGGGATGGAACCGAGCAAATGATTGATGCCCAGGGCTTAGTTCCAGGTGACATCATCAAGCTAGAGGCGGGGGACTTTGTGCCTGCGGACGCCCGCTTGCTGCAGACAACCAGTCTCAAGAGCGAGGAATCAGCCCTCACGGGAGAATCGGTTCCCAGTGAAAAAGATGCCATGGAGGAGGTGCCGGAAGGGGCACCTCTCGGGGATCGAAAGAATATGGTGTACACCGGCTGTAGCATTAGTTACGGCACCGGCATTGCTGTGGTGACGGAAACAGCCATGCATACGGAGATGGGCAAGATTGCAAACCTCCTAGAGGGGGAAGGTGATCGACTGACACCTCTGCAGCATAAGCTTGCTCAAATGGGTAAGTATTTGGGTCTTGTAGCTATCGCAGCCTGCGCTATCATTTTTGCAGTGGGCTTTTTCAATCATTTGCCCCCCATGGAACTGTTTATGACAGCGGTGTCCCTTGCCGTGTCGGCGATTCCAGAAGGTCTGCCTGCCACAGTGACCATTGTGCTGTCCATTGGCGTGCAGCGTATGGTGAAGAAACATGCGATCATTCGAAAGCTGCCGGCCGTAGAGACCCTGGGCAATGCCTCTGTCATCTGTTCCGATAAAACAGGAACACTGACCCAGAATAAGATGACCCTGGTGCAGGGCTTTGTACAAGGGGGAGAGGCGCTAGAGGCCCTCTCGCCGGAGAGTAGTCTTTCAGAAGATATGAGTAAACTTCTCAAATATGCCTGTCTGTGCTGCGACGGCTCTGTGGTGTTTGAAGGGGGCAGAGAGGTACATATGGGCGACCCAACCGAGACCTCTATTGTGCTTGCCGCCTACCACCATGGGATGCCCAAAGAGCAGCTGAACCAGGAAAATCCACGAGTGGCAGCCCTGCCCTTCGATTCAGACCGAAAGCTAATGAGTACGGTCAATAAAATTGATGGAAAACTGGTGGTCATCACCAAAGGTGCCTTTGACGTGATGGCAGAGCGTTGCAGCTCTGGGGACTTGGTGCGGGCAGGGAAAGAGACTGAGGCAATGAGCCGAGAAGCGTTACGGGTTTTGGCTGTGGGCTACAAGGAGCTTGAGGCCCTGCCCACAGAATTAACCAGCGAAAACTTAGAAAATGGCCTGCACTTTATGGGTCTTGTTGGAATGATCGACCCACCCCGCCCGGAGGCAAAGCAGGCGGTTTCCATCTGCCGTACCGCTGGCATTCGTCCTGTCATGATCACGGGGGACCATGTAGTGACGGCCGGAGCCATTGCCAGAGAATTGGGCATGATGGAGGAGGGCGACCTTGCCATTACCGGCGTGCAGCTGGATGAGATGGACGATAAGACCTTAGAGGAGCAGGTAGAGAACATTGCGGTCTACGCTCGCGTCTCCCCAGAAAACAAGATTCGCATTGTCAAAGCCTGGCAGAAGAAAGACCATGTGGTTTCTATGACAGGGGATGGCGTTAATGATGCCCCCGCCCTAAAAGCGGCGGATATCGGCTGTGCCATGGGCATTACAGGCACCGACGTGGCTAAGGGTGCAGCAGATATGATTCTCACCGATGATAACTTTGCCACCATTGTGGATGCCGTAAAAGAGGGCAGAGGCATTTACGAAAACATTAAAAAGGTGGTAGGTTTTCTCCTTGGCACCAACATTGGTGAAGTGGTGGCCGTGTTTGTGGCCATGATGCTCTGGCATGTAACCCCTCTTCTCTCCATGCAGCTTTTATGGATTAACCTGGTAACTGACTCTCTGCCTGCTCTTGCCCTTGGAGTGGAGAAGGTAGAGGACGACATTATGAAGAAGAAGCCAAAACCCAAGAAAGAGGGCATTTTTGCCCATGGGTTTGGGGTTCGCATTATTTGTCAGGGCCTCATGTTTGGTTTGCTCACGTTGATTGCCTTCCAAATGGGAATTCGCACCATGGGACTTCAGGCTGGGCAAACTATGGCCTTTATGGTGCTTGCACTGTCCCAAGTGCTCCATGCCTTTAACATGCGCTCCAATAAATCGCTGTTTAAAATAGGTGTGTTTTCCAACCAAAAGCTGAACTTGGCAGCGCTAAGTTCCGTACTTCTCACGTTCTTGGTACTCTTTACTCCCGTTCGTATTGCTTTTCAGCTGGTATTGCTGCCGGTCAATCTTTACCTAGCAGCATTGGGGCTGATTCTCGTGCCTATTTTGGTGATGGAGTGTGTCAAGGCCCTTGGCGTCATCCGTCATCACGACTGAGAGATAGGTAAGCAGAAAGGGTAAACGGCTAAGCTTCAGATGGGAAAGGGGATGGTTCCGATGGCCCAGAGAACGTTGACGAGAAAGCGCTTTCACACCCTGCTTTGGCACAGGAGTGCTACAATCTTAATGATGCTGTTGCAGCTGGTAGCCCTCATCTATATCATCGCCTCTAACAGTAGGCAGTCCGCCATACTCCAGGCGGTGCTTACGGTGATTAGTGTTCTAACAGCTCTCCATGTGTTGGCACGTAAGGATAAAGGGGCTTATAAGCTTACCTGGACGTTTTTGATTCTTGTATTTCCAATTTTCGGTGGTCTTTTTTACTGGTTGTTTAACAAACAAACAAGCACAAGAGGCATGCGTGACCAGCTGGAAAGGCTAGAAGCAGAGAGCAGAGAAGCCTACCGTTTGGTGGAAGACAGCCACGATGAGGCCTGCAGAATCGCCCCAGACTATGTTGCGGAGATACGGTATCTACAAAAATTCAACGGTTTTCCCATCTGTCGCAAAAGCAGTACAGAGTACTACCCCACAGGAGAAGCCGCTTTTGAAGCAATTTTAGAGGAGCTGGAAAAGGCACAGAAGTATATCTTTCTGGAATACTTTATTATTGAAGAGGGTATCATGTGGGATAGCGTGATGAAGATACTAAAGCGCAAGGCGGCCCAGGGGGTAGAGGTGCGGCTGATTTACGATGATTTGGGATGTTTTTTGCTTTTACCAAAAAACTATGACAAAATTGTAGAGCAAGATGGTATTCAATGTCGTGTATTCAATCGATTTCGGCCTGTACTCACTACCCTGCAGAATAATCGCAACCATCAAAAAATACTCGTTGTGGATGGCAAGGTTGCGTTTACCGGTGGCATTAATATGGCAGATGAGTATATCAATAAAAAGCTGCGATTTGGCCACTGGAAGGACTGCGCCATAAAAATTGAGGGTCATGCAACCTGGAGCTTTGTGGTTATGTTTCTGGAAATGTGGGCCATGCTAGGGAAGGAAACCCTGGAATATGAGGGCTTTTTTCCTTGGAGGGAAGTACCCTGTACCTGTTCGGATGATGGATTGGTACAGCCCTATAGCGATAGCCCTCTGGACTATGAAAATGTATCGGAGCACGTATACCTCCGTGTTATTGAAAAGGCACAGAATTACCTCTACATCAATACACCCTATTTGGTGTTAGATGACAGCATAATTTCCGCTCTGATTCTGGCCGCCAAAAGCGGTGTCGATGTGCGCATCACGCTGCCTCATATTCCAGATAAAAAGTTGGTACACTTTCTCAGTCGATCCTACTATCGAGATCTAATCCGTGGTGGTGTGCGTGTGTTTGAATACACAGCAGGATTTCTTCACTCAAAAACCTTTGTGGCAGATGATAAGGTTGGCGTTGTTGGAACGGTAAACATGGACTTTCGCAGCCTTTACCTTCATTTTGAGTGCAGTACCTGGCTCTATGAGAGCAAGGCTGTGATGCAGCTGAAGGAAGATTATGTGGAAACCCTAGAGCACTGTCATGAGGTGAAAGAGAAGGACTGTGTGAATCATTTCTTTGTCCGTCTATTACAGGATGTTTTGCGGTTGTTTGCTCCCTTGATCTAATCAAATTAAAAAAAGGACCTAGGAATGGCAAAATGCCACTCCTAGGTCCTTTTTCCTATTCTAAATGCCAATCAATTGTTGTACAACTTCCCCAGCCAAAAGAAAACCAGCCACGGGGGGAACCCATGGTGCGCTAGCAGGGGTACTGCGCCGCCCGGGGGCAGGGACTTCCAGCTCTTCTGGTTTGCGGGGAAGCTCAGGGGAAAAGACTACCTTGTGATGGCGAATACCCCGTTTGCCCAATTCCTTACGCAGTACTCTGGCCAGGCTGCAGCCTTGGGTCTTTGAGAGGTCTGTCACTTGGAAGAGACTGGGGTCCAATTTGTTTCCGGTTCCCATGGCGGAGAGGATGGGGATATTGCGATGGAGTGCGGTCTCAATGAGATCAATCTTGCTGGTGACCATATCAATGGCATCCACAATATAGTCATAGGAGCCAGCAAAAAAAGAGTCTCGATTCTCTGGTCGGTACTGCTCTGTGCGCAGAAAAACAGTGCAGTTTGGATTGATGTCCAAAATTCGCGCTTTCATTGCCTGTGTTTTATACTGTCCAATGGTAGAGTGTAGAGCAATCAACTGACGATTCAGATTGCTTAGACTGATGGTGTCATGGTCCACCAAGGTTAGGGTGCCAATTCCGGAGCGAGCCAAGGCTTCGGCGCAAAAACTTCCCACTCCACCTAGGCCGAAAACAGCTACATGGCACTGGGAAAGGCGTACAAGTGCATCGTGACCTAACAGCATCTCGGTACGTAAAAACTGTTCATTCATCCTAGGTTACCTCTCGTTCCAAGAGCAGTCCCCTTGGAAGCCATTTTGCTTCCAAGGGGACTGTTGGGTTTTGTGGGAAATTATTTGCCAACGCTACTGATACCGTCTAATTTTTCCGGTTCGTAGTTCGCCTCTACACTAGCATACCAGGTCTCATAGGCCTTGCTGCGCAGGGCATTTTCGGCAGTGCCCTTCCAACGGACAGGGCCAAATGCGTTTAGGTAAACGACACGATAGCCTATGGTGCTACCCGTATTGCCGTCAAAAACAGGAACAATGGTGGTGCCACCTGCTTGGGCGCCAGGGGTGAAGACAAATGCGTCAAAGTCTGCACCATAAGCGCTGCGGACAGCCTCAGGAATCATTTCCACAGAAGGGGCAGGAGCAGGGGTGATTGTAGGCTCTGGCTGGGTTTCCTGGGCATCCTCCGGAGCAGAATCTTCTGGGGTAGCCGACTCTTCCGCAGCAGGTGCTTCCGCCGTTGCAGTGTCCGCCTCTGTTTTTGGAGCCAAGGCGTTAAAGGCCTCTTCTGTACGATCTGTGGTGCTGTTCCACTGGGCCATCAGGTCCTCGGCTGTCTTATAGGCGGCGGCCAGTTGCTCCTCGGTGGGAGCGGAGGTTGCGTTTCCGTCTGCATCCACCGTTTCCGTGGTAGCGGCATTTACCACAATGCTCCAAATATCTGCATTGAGATAGGTGTCTTCCCGGCGCTCCCGGGAGACAAGCTCCAGTACATAATAGCCGGTGCCTTCGGATTCAAAGCTGCCTACATCCTTAACCTTGCGGCCTTCCTCATCAAACCAGCCTTTATAAGCACTGGCAATTTCACTGCCCAGAACGTCCGTGTAGTGATTGTGCTCAGGATCTGCAAATGCTTCCTGATTCGCTTCGTCTACGTATTCAGCGGCAACGGTATTAAAGTCCTGCCCTTGCTGAACGCGACGCACCATGGCGTCGGCGGATTTTTTTGCCTCAGCCATTGCAGCAGCGGTCTGCTCTTCTGTGGCCTCTAGGTCGTTGCCCTCCTCGTCCTTGTCCACAACGGGAGTGGCGGGGATGAAGCAGAGACGATAATCAAAGGTGTCTAAATCGGAGGTATGGTCTGCGTAATAGGTCTCCAAAGCGGCATCGTCGTAGACAGGCTGATCATAGACGTGCTTTGCATAGTCTTCGGCCAGAGAACGGTCTGCCAAA
The DNA here is from genome assembly GCA_041830595.1 of Evtepia sp. Classification (GTDB taxonomy): domain Bacteria; phylum Bacillota; class Clostridia; order Oscillospirales; family Oscillospiraceae; genus Evtepia. Next base: position 855 of record JBHAQX010000185.1, on the reverse strand, counting down.
ACTTTCTTGAGCAGGCCCATGCTACTGTTGGGACCAAAGCGCATTTTAATGTAGGTAGCCTGGCTATACCCTGCGACAACGCTGGCGTAGTGTGTGTCAGACTTAATCTGGGCAAGCTGGCTGTCATAAACCTCTTTTCCTTCCTCGGAAAGGGTATAGCCTGCTTTTTTGGCCTCCTGTGTCAACGCAACCACGGAATGCATGGACTTTAAGGCGGACTCTAAGAAATAATCTGCATAGGTTTGTTCGCCTTGATAGATCTGCTCAGAGTCAGGTTTGCTGGGATCAAAATTGTGTTCCATGTCATACTGGGCATACATGTCTGCTTCCTGAACCATGGCAGATCTGGCTTCATAGTAATAAAACTCAACTTCAGTAGCGGAAATTTTCTCCTCGCCAATCTGAACTGCCGGGGCGCTTCTCTCTAGGATACCAGAGTCCCACACCAGCAGGGCGGCAACAAGGAGGGCGATGATCACGCCGATGACAGTGTATAGACCTGCACGGCTCTTTTTTTTCTCTTCTCTATGTTTGGATTTAGCCATAATAAATGAAATCCCCCTTACAAAACTCGGTCCTAGACCGGATAGAAAAAGATACCAAGACATTATACAATACCTGGAGCTGACATTGCAAGCCCTAATACGTGGAAAGGTAAGAATAACCATAAGCCCAGGGGAGAACTTGACTGCAGCTCTTGTATCCAAGGTGGCAAAATGCTAAGATGAATCAATCACAGATATAGGAAAAGAGAAGGAGGTTACCATGAACCCCGTGCTCAAATTAGAGTTTTCCATATTGGACTTCATTGCCCAGTATTTTCATAATGGGATATTCGATGTTATCATGCCCGTT
>JBHAQX010000184.1:0-5437 GCA_041830595.1 Evtepia sp. | reverse complement strand
GTAGATGAACGTATGGATGATGTGGTTGCCACAGTTGTGGGCCAGTTGGATGTGACGGAGCAGGTAGTTGCCATTACATTGGACTCTTTGGATGAGAAAAATTTAGCACTTGCAAGATCGTTAGCTGCAATCATTGCGGAGGATGAAAGCCTGCTGCAGACAAGTGAGATGACCAGACTTGCCAAGGTGCTAGGCGTAGATGAGGTTCATGTCACAGATCAAAACGGCGTACTTAGGTGGGGGAATATCCCTGATTTTTATGGCTTTGACTTCGCAAGCTCAGAACAAACACGTCCGTTCCTTCCAATTTTATCGGATCGGAGCATTGAAATTGCGCAGGATCCCACCTTACGTGGAACGGACAACACCATGTTTCAGTATGTCAGCGTAGCTCGCATGGATAAACCCGGTATTGTACAGGTTGGTATCTCAATCGAAACGATCAATGGCCTGCGGGAATCCATGAGCATTCAGAACATGGTGGATGGCTTGAAGATTGGGAAAACAGGTGGAGCGCTGCTGCTGGATGCAAATGGGATTGTGCTTGCCGCCAGTGACCGCAAGCATCTTGGCTCCGATATGAGTATGTTGCTGCCTTCTCTGGATAAAGGGGGCGACCTTTCCTTTACCCTGGATAAAACCAAGGTATCGGCCCGGACGCAAACGGTGGATGGTACTCATATTGTTGCATACATTGCCTCTCATGAGTTGTCTGGATATCTAACGGGCACGATTATGACCATTGCCATTTTTGCTTCCATTGGAGCTCTGTTGCTGTGCCTGCTGCTGGTTGTACTGTTCCGGCGGTTTATCAATCGTCCTTTGGAACGGGTGATGCTTGCCTCTGAGCAGGTGGCCGTGGGTGATATGAAGTTTTCTCTGCCTAGTGAGGGCAAGGATGAGATTAGCCAGTTGGGCCGCTCCTTCATGAATATGGTGGAGAGCACCAATCACGAAATTCAGTTACTTGAGGCCCTGGCAGCCGGTGACTTGACCATCGATGTAAAAATGCGCGATAAAAATGATACCATGAGTCATGCGCTGCAAAGTATGGTAGATAACCTCAATAGCATGTTTGCTGAGATTAATGAGGCTGCCATTCAGGTTTCCAGCGGCGCATCCCAAATTGCCACAGGATCCCAGGCTCTTGCCAGCGGAGCAACTCAGCAGGCTGCGGCCGTAGAGGAGCTCAGTGAGTCCATCAATTCCGTATCGGAAAGGGCTCAGGAGAATGCCGAGCTTGCGGACTCTGCGGCACAGTTGGCCCGCTCGATTAGGGAAAATGCCCAGGCGGGAGCAGGGCAGATGGAGCGAATGATTACAGCGGTAAATGATATTAAGGAAGCAAGCAGTTCCATTCACAAGGTAATGAAGGTCATTGACGACATTGCCTTCCAGACCAATATCCTTGCACTCAATGCCGCCGTTGAGGCGGCGAGAGCGGGGCAGTATGGCAAAGGGTTTGCCGTTGTTGCAGAAGAGGTGCGAAATCTTGCGGCCAAGAGTGCGGAGGCCGCAAAGGACTCCAGTGCCCTCATTAACAACAGCATTGAGCGTGCGGAGCTGGGAGCAGAAATTGCAGCAGAAACGGCCGATTATATTGAGAAGATTGTTATCGGTGTCAATGAGAGTGAACGCAGCATTACTCTGATAGCAGAATCGTCCAAAGCGTCTGGTGCGGCGATTGCACAGATTAACCAGGGCATTAGTCAGGTTGCCCAGGTGGTGCATCAGAATAGCTCGACGGCAGAGGAAAGCGCTGCCGCTAGTGAGGAAATGAATGGGCAGACCGAGCTGCTGCGAAATCTAGTTGCACGCTTTAGGCTAAGGCAAAGGTAACGAAGGATTGAGAACAGCCCATTCACCCTAGTCGATCCATGTACTTAGAACCAGAAAAAGAACGATAAAAACCCGGACATCAAGCTGTTCCTGATGTCCGGGTTTTTATCGTTTGTGGGCAAACGCTTTTTTGTAAAATATGTCCTATCTGTTCGCCCAGACCCTGAAGGAAGTGTCTTGCCCTAGGCGCAAATGTTGAACAGTCACCTTACTCTTACATCCAGATTAGCCCAGTCTTAGAAAAAGCAATCTTTCCTGTTTTTTTCTCTTGAGACTGCCTAAGTACGACAACAAATGACAAATGTTTAAACTATAATATTAGTTAATGCTCAGTAAGTTATCGTAGCAATAAAGCAATTCTTTTTGAAGAGAATTTGTCACCTTGCTGCAATTACACTTGGAGGGAAAAGCATGAAAAAAATAGTGATAGGGTTACTTTGTTTTTTGTTTATAAGCACAGGGGCTGTTCCAGCCTTTGCCCATCATAAAAGTGAGATTCCGGATAAGACACTAGAAGAATGCCTTGCTATTATCAATGGAAATCCGGCCATTGTAGGCTTAGTTTATACCGGGATCCAAAATGCAAATCAAGAGCAGTGGATGACACCTGTAGATTTGGCTGGAGAGATACCGGATCAGATAGATGTAGGGGAATTAAGAGCTTATCTGGAGAGTGGGACAGAGACATTTTTCAATTTAGGCCTAGTGGGGGGCTGGGAGTTTGAATATACAACCCCAAACCTGGAATTGGAGGCCTTTGATGATCCGTACTACAAAGATATGTTTTTAGCTACAGAAACGTACTCAGTTCGAAACATTACGGATTGGTCATGGCTGCAGTTATTTGAAGGGAAAAATATTTTTCTGAACCTACGTTCTTTTACGGAGACGGACTACTTGCATCTGATCAATACAAAGTTTTATGCCGCATTGGAAGAACATGTCTATTTGTTGCAATCCGGTTATTTCAGTAGAGCGCTGGGGTTAGACTTTCAAAAAATCTGGCCCATGACTCTGATTCGACCCGATAGAAGGGGCGAAAGTCATGTGCTCTCTGCCTACTCCTTTGGCGGGGCCTTGCCGTTTACGGTGAAGGCAGATAATTATGAGGAGATCTTTTTTAATACTAGCGACTATTCCTACATAGACCCGGAAGGGAATGTGCAGCCATTGGAATATATCTATGGTCCAATGATATCCTCCATCGTGTTTTTAGACAATGGAACCTATCTTTATTTTGAGCCGGGTTTTATGAACTTAGATACGATTACAAGCCGATATGAAGCAGCCTATTATTCCAAAGCAACATCGGGAAATATTATCGCCCGTTATGATATCATATATGATGAAGTAAGTGGTGTTCCATACTACAAGCTAAACCCCAATATTCCGGTGTCCTATGATGATGCCACGGGTGCGTTGGAAGAGATTCCCTCTCCAATCACCTCTTATGATGAATTGAGAAGCCATCGGAGCTTCAAATTTGGAGGTTATCGCAATATCTATTCACCCCTAATGCTGGCTCTTGATTATGGGTATCCTTCTGAGGTTTGGAGTTTGTCCAGCTCCTATTGGAACGTATGGTTTCAATTTCCAGCTAAAATAACCGTCAAGTACGTAGATAGTAATGGAGCGCCTTTGCTTCCCCAAGATGAACTGTTTGGAAATGTAGATACCCCATATGCAACCAGTGCAAAAACCATTCCCGGCTATCTATTTCATCACATAGATGGTTTGGCTACTGGTCTGTTTGATGTGAATGACCAGATAATCACCTATTATTACGCTTCTGAGAGCACCGGCGGTGGTGGCGGCGGTGGCGGAGGCGGTGGTGAGCCGACCCCTCTCAGCCAAAAACACGTTGCCTATGTTGTAGGTTACCCCGATGATAGTTTTCGACCAGAGGGAGAGCTAAGCCGCGGGGAAGCTGCCGCCATGTATGCAAGACTTTTAACCGACCAAAACATCCGAAAAAGCATCGGGAAAGATTACCCAGATGTAGGGCCCCTCTCTTGGTACTACTTATATATCAAGTATCTCAGCATCTATAACATCATTTCAGGCTATCCAGATGGAACCTTCCACCCAGAAGAATTTGTGACACGAGCAGAATTTGCCACCATGGCCAGTCGTTTTGACACAACCCCCCCTGGGGGAAAAGAACCCCGCGTATTCAAAGATGTGTCCAGTGGCCATTGGGCAAAGGCAAGCATAGACTACCTTAGTGCCAAGAATGTTGTGTCCGGGGATCCTACTGGAGACTTTAGGCCGGATGAAAATATTACCAGAGCGGAGGCTGTTACCATGCTCAATGCACTCCTTGGACGGAAAGCGGACACTCAGTTTTTGAGTGAGCATAGTGGCAGTGCGATCTCTTACACAGATGTAGATACATCCTACTGGGCCTATGGAGACATCCAAGAGGCCAGCATTGTTCACCTAAGTCATATCGACCAGGACAAGGAAACCTGGGTAGAAATTCTGAAATAAAAGAATGAGAGAACGTAAGAAGTGAGATAAAAGAAGGAGATTGCCAATCTAGGCAATCTCCTTCTTTGCGGTTCTCCGTATTTAAGGCTGGGGTGCATATATCTCTGTAAATTCTGCGTAGTTCGTTGCTGAGCCGAGGCCTCGGGGGCCAATACCAAACGCCCACAGCGATCCATTATTGAGAAGGATCAAAGATCCGTGTTCATTCACCAGCGCCACCTTAGGGGAAAGCGGGGTCGTCAGTGTAGAAAAATCTTTGCTAATCGAAGAGCTTGGGAGGGTAGCGGAGGTATTGAAAACAGTAGAACCCTCAATAGCCGCATACTTTGTGCTGACAGAAGCTGTGGCGATGTCTGTGAACGTTTTTGTCTCAAATTCCTTCACAAGATCTGCTTTTTTGCCCAAAACATTCCATTGTTTAAGCTTTCCATTATCGTCTAAAATGAGCAAGCGGTTAATGGTCAGGGCGACATCGAGAACCCGTCCCGTATTGTCCAACTTGGTAGGTTTCTGGATAGGTGTGCTGCCTAGAGGGCCAATGTTACTGTGTCCCCAATACCAAAGGCTATCATCCACTGCAAGTGCAACGGTAAAAAATACTTGGGTGTGAACGGCTTTAATGGATGGGACTCCCTGCACTTTAGTAGCCGTTTTTATTAAGGTAGGGATAGGTTTCATTTGATCGGGGTCCACCTGATCGGAGTACACCATGCCGATCTCCCAAACATTACTGCTGTCATCCAGAAAAACAGCCTTCATATCGCTGGCAGCAACATCTTTGATCACGACCCCATCTAGTCCAGGCACGGGCGTTGGGGTAGTGGTTTTTAGCAGACCTTGGTTGGGTAGGCCGCCCCAATACCAAACGGAACCGTCTGACTTGATGGCAAAGCTAACTTCAGAACCAGCAAAAACCTTATCAACATCAGTCAGTCCAGCAACCTTATGCCATTGCGTGACTACCTTGGTGGTATCTCCGCATTGGCCATAAGAGTTTTGACCGGAAGCCCAAACCGCCTTGTCGGCACCGTTGATTAACAGAGCGTGGTTCTTACCCATGGCAATGCCAAATACCTCTCCTGATAGAGTGTCAGCAAGAGCCCCGCTG
>JBHAQX010000183.1:0-4639 GCA_041830595.1 Evtepia sp. | reverse complement strand
CCCCACGCTTAGGAGGCGTGTGCTCTATCCAGCTGAGCTATATGGACGTGTCTGATATATGATTATAGCCCGATCAAAGTCGAACTGCAATCCCTTATTTAGTTTTTTTTGAGGTGGCCGTTGTAACGCAACCTTAGGAGGGGCTTGTTATATCCATTTAACTACGGAGGCAAGTACGCAGGCAAACAAAGACTAGGCAGCCCTCAGGCAAAGGTCCCCCTTCTTCCAACTGTTTGCGCAGTCTATATTCTACCTCAAAGAGGGAAGCTCTGTCAACAGACAGGCTTCCCTCTTCTTTCCCCGCTTTTTACCTAATGCAAAAAGTAGGATATGAAATATAATATATAAATGTGTACCGGGTAGATGACATAAAAGAAATATTTACTAAACGCCGTTTTTGCCCCCGGTGCCCCATTGTATAGCAGCATAGGAACCACTGCAAAAATCATCATCCACTGCAAAGAGCTTCCTCCGCTGATGACAAAAATCATGAGGCCCAGCCCAAATAAGGGAAGGGTTTGCAGTAAGGGGTTTTTGCGCAGCAAATAAAACCCAAGCCCCATAAACATGAACCAGTAGCCTCCCTCCACGGTAAGTGGGGAGGGAATGACTAGATAGAGCACGTGGAACAGAGTCATATTCATCGGGGCCACCATAATGGCAAAACTACCCAGCAGGAACGGAACAGCAAGGCCTCCGGCGTGCAAAAGTGCCCGCCCCAACCGTCTCTGTTTCCATTCCCTAACAATACCATCTACCAGCCACATGTAGAGCACGGACAGAAAAAGGGTGCCAAAGATATTGTTTATCAGGGCCACGTCTTCCAGGTAGAATTCCCGAGAAATAAAAAGGTTGCCCAAGCCCATAAACCAAAACCCAATAAGCAAACGCAGTAGATATTTGCCCTTACTTCGGGTATGCTGAAAGGATTCGGCCGCTAAAAACAGAAAGGTGGGGGCTACCACCCGGCCCAGCATGGTAAGAAACAAGGGCGCACCAAACATATGAAGCATTTGGTACACATGGTCCCCTATCATCAACACAACACAGATTATTTTCAGCTGAAAGCTATTCAAACAGGCAATGGGCGGTCTGCCACCGGCCTGTACCAGTCCGGACTCTCCCATGGTACTTCTCCCCTCTAAGAAAATCTACAGGAGGCCTTTGTGAAAACCTCCTGTAGATCATTCTATTTGATATTTATTCGATGTTCAAGCGATTCTTCAGGAAGTAGTTGGTGAGGAAATACCCCACGGCACCTACAACCACCACAATCGCGGTGTTAATCCAGAAGAACGCATGCATGGCTGCCATAGTACCGCTTGCTACAAGCGTATCCAAGAAGGCATTGAGGTCGACCATTGTCATAATGCTTCCTGTAATAAAGCTAAGGGCAAAACTCATCCCGACATAGACCAGCACACTAATCAGCATTTTTCTGCGGTCAAAGCTATGGCCGATGGCCAGAGCACTGTAGAACATCATGCAGCCGCCCAAGAGGCTAGCCAAGGTCAGGATAATCATTTCCAGGCACACAATGGGCCCGTTGATGCCATAGGTCTTCATCTGCTCCAAGAACAGATTCCACCCCTTGATTAAATGCGTCATAAATTCCGTGTCATAGGAGGCCACAAAGCCAATGATGACAGCTGACAGGCAAATCAATAGGCCGGCGAGCACAAACCAGATGCTGGACACAAGGGCTTTTGACCAGATCAGCTGATGGGAAGAGACAGGCAGGGTAAGCATGACATAGCCCTCATCCTGCAGGTAGTTGTCTCGAAAGCGCTTGACCATCAGCACCACCACACCGATCATAACCGCCGCCAAGGCAATGCCGTAGCCGGTACCAATCAGTCCATAAAAAAGACCCAAAATTTTGTTTGTTACGGACTCCGCTGTACGTATAACCACGGACATGCCTAGGGTAAACACCAGCACCACTGCAAAAAGAGGGAGCATAATGCGGCTGGTGGCCCGCAGTTCATGTTTCATTAATTTTCCTAACATTTGAACACCTCCCGGAAGAGAGCATCTACACTGCTGCCCTTTTCCTGTCTAATCTCATCCACGGTGGATTGGAGCATAATCTTGCCTTGGTTGATGAAGATCACCTCATCGAGAACCTGCTCCACATCCGCAATCAGATGGGTGGAAATTATCACCGAAGCTTCGGGATTGTAGTTGCTGATAATGGTATTTAGGATGTAGTCACGGGCAGCAGGGTCCACGCCGCCAATGGGCTCATCCAGCAGGTATAGCTTGGCCTTGCGGCTCATGACCATACACAGCTGCACCTTTTCACGGGTGCCCTTGCTCATCTCTTTGATCTTTTGCTTGCCCAAAATTTTCAGGTTTTCCAGCATTTCTACTGCAACAGGACGCTGAAAGTCCTGATAAAAATCCTCATAGAAGTCTAGGAGCTGATCCACCGTCATCCACAAGGGAATGCTGATGCGCTCAGGCAGATAGGAAATGGCTGCCTTGCTCTCTTTGCCCGGGGCATTCCCGTCAATGAGAATCTCGCCATGGCTTGGGGTAAGCAGGCCGTTGGCCAGCTTAATTAATGTAGTCTTGCCGCTACCGTTCGGTCCTAATAGGCCAACAATCCGGCCTGGTTCAATCTCAATGTTAAGATCATCAAGGGCCTGGACGCTACCGTAATTCTTACTGAGATTTCTGCATGTTAACAACGCTGCCATTGCTCTTCCCCTCCTTTTTTCCGGTCTCCTCTAGAATGGATACAATCTCCGGAACCTGATAGCCAAGCCCCGTCATGGCTCCTAAAAACTGCTTGATGTGTTCTTCGGCCAGTTCTCTCTTTGCACTCTCAATCATTGCTTTATCCTCCGTCACAAATCTGCCCGCTGTGCGCTGGCTATACATCAGCCCACGCTGCTCTAACTGGGTCATTGCCTTCTGCATCGTATTTGGGTTAACCCCAGCCTCCGCTGCCAAATCTCGCACTGAGGGAAGCTTTTCTCCTAGTGCATAACTCCCCACAACAATGCGCTGGGTAATCTGTTGTACAAGCTGTGAGTAGATTGGCAAATCACTTTTAAATGCCCAAGTCATTTGTACACCTCCGGTTGCCTTTCTTTTGTGTTTGTACCACTGTACTGTTGTATTACTGTATTGTTGTCTTAATCCGTTAATACAATAACACAGTAATACAAGTTCGTCAACCCCTTTTTTTAACTTTTCTAAAAAAGTTTGCCCTGCTGCTGTCTCTCGAAAAATGTTGCTTTTTCGCCCAGAGAGACGTATAATATATAGTCTGGCAAATTTTAGTGCCTACTTACCCAATCAACTATATTCATTTATATATTAAATGTATACGGATTCTAAACAGATAAGAGGTTATACAATGGGAAATCAGAACTTACGCAACATTGCCATCATCGCCCACGTGGATCATGGTAAAACCACTATGGTAGATCAGATGCTTAAGCAGGGCGGCGTCTACCGTGAAAACCAAACCACGGTAGAGCGGGTGATGGACTCCGGCGACCTGGAGCGGGAGCGTGGCATCACCATTCTGGCGAAAAACACCGCCATTTGGTACGGGGATGTGAAGATCAATATCATCGATACCCCGGGCCATGCCGACTTTGGCGGCGAGGTGGAACGCATTTTGAAAATGGTCAACGGGGTTATCCTCCTGGTGGACGCCGCCGAGGGCCCCATGCCCCAAACTCGCTTTGTTCTCTCCAGAGCCCTAGAACTGGGCCACCGGGTTATTGTGGTGGTGAATAAGATCGATCGCCCGGACCAGCGCATCCATGAGGTTGTGGATGAATGCTTGGAACTTTTGATGGAGCTGGATGCAACGGACGAGCAGTTGGATTCCCCCACCCTCTTCTGTTCCGCCCGCCAGGGCATCGCCTCCAGAGACCCTGAAGTACTCGGTACCGACCTAAAGCCCCTCTTTGAAACCATCCTGGACTATTTCCCCGCCCCCGATGCCGATAAGGATGCCCCCTTCCAGATGCTGGTCTCCTCCATTGACTACAATGAGTTTGTTGGGCGCATCGCCATCGGCCGTATTGAGCGGGGCACCATCAAGCAGAATCAGGAGATTGCCGTGTGCAACTTCCACAGCCCGGAAAAAGTAGAAAAGGCTAAGGCCGTGAACCTCTATCAATTTGATGGTCTGGGCAAGGCTCCGGTGACCGAGGCCTCTGCCGGGCACATCATCGCCATGAGCGGCATCGGTGATATCACCATCGGTGACACCATCTGCATTGCCTCTACCCCCGAGCCCCTTCCCTTTGTGAAAATCTCCGCCCCTACCATGGAGATGACCTTTTCCGTTAACGACTCCCCCTTCGCCGGCAGAGAGGGCAAGTTTGTCACCTCCCGGAACCTCCGGGACCGTCTCATGCGAGAGACACTGAAAGACGTCTCCCTCAAGGTCACTGACACGGAGAGCACCGAGGCCTTTAACGTGGCCGGCCGAGGTGAAATGCACCTGTCTATTCTCATTGAAACCATGCGCCGGGAGGGCTATGAGTTCCAAGTCTCTCCTCCCCGTGTCCTCTATCTGGAAGACGAGAACGGCAACCGCACCGAGCCCATCGAGCGCCTGGTTTGCGACGTGCCGGAAACCGCCGTGGGTGCGGTTATCGAAAAGATCGGT
>JBHAQX010000182.1:0-4664 GCA_041830595.1 Evtepia sp. | reverse complement strand
TGAGCTGCCCCCGAATTTTGGTCCAGCAGCAATGTTAGTTTTCGGATGAATCGATTGCAGAACCGAAATGGAGCGTAGCGGAACGAAGGTTCTGCAATCGGGCGCAGCGTTACGCGCTCAGGGTATAGCTCTGCGGCGCAGGCGGTTTGCCGCCAAGGCTGCTGTGTGGCCTGATTTCATTGTAATATCGTACCCAGCGCTGGGTCAAAACTTGCGCTTCGTACATATTGCCAAACAGTTCCCCGTTCAAAAACTCATCCCGCATGCGGGAATTAAAACTCTTGCAGTAGCCGTTTTCCCATGGTGAGCCGGGTTCAATATAGGTGGTAATAACCCCCACAGCCGCCAACCACTTCCTCAAATTCTTAGCGATAAGCTCAGGCCCATTATCGCTGCGGATATATTCGGGCGTTCCATGAAGTATCATTAAATCAGATAGAACTTCTATCACATCAGTGTTTCTCCAGCTTCTGCGAGGTGTGCTTGATAGGCATTCCCGGCTGGATTCGTCTATGATATTCAACCACCTGATTTTTCGTCCATCCATCGTCCTGTCTTCTACAAAGTCGTAGCTCCACACATGATTCCTGTGTTCGGCCCTTAGGCGTATACAACTTCCGTCCGTCAGCCAAAGGCGCTGCCGCTTTACTTGCTTTTGTGGCAGTTGCAAGCCTTCTTCCCGCCAGATGCGTTCTACGCGCTTGTGGTTGATCAAAATGCCTTCATTGCGCAACATGGATGCTACCATCCGGTATCCGACACGTCCATAGTTGCAGGCTTTGTCTATGATTTGTGCACGCACTTCATCCTCGTCAGAAAGGTGCACTGCCTCATATCTTATGGCTGCTCTGTTTACTTTTAACGCCCGGCAAGCACGTCTTTCTGATACAGCATGTGTTTCACACACATACTCGACGGCAGCCTTACGCTTTATCGGGCTTAAAAGTTTTTTGAGTTAACATCCTTCAATATCGCTATGTCCAGCGCCTGCTCGGCTATGATTTTCTTCAGCCGGGCGTTTTCTTTTTCTAGCAGTTTCATCTGCTTGGCTTCACTGGTGCTCATGCCGCCATATTCTTTACGCCAGCGGTAGTAGGTTTGTTCCGGTATTTCGCTTTGCCGGCAGGCTTCTGCTATTGTTTTGCCTTGGCTGCACAAAACCTCAATTTCACGAAGCTTAATTATGATTTGCTCTGTTGTATACTGTTTTCTTGCCATCTTCCTCAGCACCTTTCAAAGTTAGTTTATCAGTTTTTTACTAACTTTGCACCTGGTACAAAAATTGGGGGCAAGGACATCCGTCATGGTTTTCTCTGTGTTAGAATAGACTATGGTGCCTCATAGAAGTCCGCGATAATCCATTTTCCATCTACTAGATAAAGTGTGATATGAACTGGAACATTTCGACTACCACTTAAGGATTCTCCATTTTTATAATAAGTTTCATAAGAATACCAGTACGTAGCATTTGCTTTTTTGCCCCACCAAATCGTGATTGGCACTGTCATGAAATCTTTTTCCTCAACAGCTTGGTCAATTCCCGCTACAGCTAAATAATGGCTTTTTCTATAAGACATTCTTTCATATATCTCGCCTGATACAACTTCTGGAAAAGGGTTATTCTCTCCAAAATTTTTGTAGCTACTTCTTGCAATAGTAAATACCTTTGTACTCAAATAGATAGATGGAATCAAATAGATTACGAGAATAACTAAAATCGAGATTATAAGTATCTTTCTTTTCTTCATAGTTATTCTCAACTCCAAATACTAATACAATCTTTTGGATGCCACCGCCATAAAAAATTTGGCTAACCTATTTCTGCTGCTTTTGGTAAGCCATAATGAGGGCCGTTGCTCCTCCCCCGACAAAAACATCACGGCCTGCTTTACACAGACAACAAGCCCTCTTGGCTGCTTAATTTTATCTTTGTTTAGCTTTGGGGGCACTTCACTTTCGTACCGCTCTTTTATTTTTTCTTATTAATAGCAGAAACGAGAAAACTTGTACAAATAATTATAACAAAACACAGATAACTTCCCCAGCCGCAAATAACTGCAACTTCTTCTGAGCTTCCATTCCAGTAGCTAAACGCAAATCCACTGACAATCAATCCACCGAAACTAATCCCGATGCCAATCGCTAGAGTGATTAAAACCTTTTTTATCAACTTAGCCCACCTTCTTTTCGCTCGTATTATGGAATATGATGAATTTCAACTTCTGAAGAACGAGTATCTGTGGAGCCCGAAATCGATAAGCCAATGGCTGCGGAAGTTCCCTTCGTGCTGATCGTTAATGAAGGCGTATATGATATTTTAAAGGTAGCGTGGCAATACGACCCAACAGAATTAAACCAGGAATCTTGCTTAGGGTAATTTACATATCCTTGAAATTCGTAATGTGCTTTCAAGTTCGAGTATGAACTGAGACCGTAACCGCCCGGCGGCGAATCAGCAGGCACCTTTATATAGCCCGCAGAGCCATACCAACTTCCGTTAACTGCATTTCCAGGTGAACTTATAGTTTGGCTTCCCGTGCTATAAGTAATCCGCCCTGCTGTAGAAGTTTTAATGTCGTAGTTATACCAACCCGTGCGAGTATTATTCAAAACTGTCGCATTTTGAGAACAAGCACCGAGGGAATCCGTCCCTCTGAAATATGGCATTGTAAGCCAGCGTGCGTCCGTCGAAAACTTATACTTGCCATTTCCGAGGTATGTAACAAGATAGAAAACTCGCATATAAGAGTCTTGATACGTTTTTTGTGCTTGTGTTGACATAAGTTCACCACTGAGAAGAGCCTCGGCTGTTTCCAACTGAGCCATATGCACAACGGCAGACTCCCTGAGGGCAACACTTTCATCCAGATATGTTATATCCCCATCCGAATCAGTCTTAACATATGAAGTAGTGGCGACCATCTTTGGACTAGTCGCATATTGCTCAAGATCTTCATCAGATAGTTTGTCAATAAAATCCTGCTCCATACCAAGCGCCAACAAAAGCTCTTTTGTTTCTGTATATTCTTCAAAAGCATCCTTTTTTGCTTCAATGCTGTCAGGGGTTCTTTCAAGCTCTTTAATCACACGATTATTTAGATCAACTCGTGTTGAAATGTTATCATCTACATCAAATTCTGCAACCGACTTGTCAGTGTCAATAGCGAGTGCGCTTGTTGATAGAGAAACAAGCATAGTAAATAATAAAACAACTGTGACAAACTTTTTCATTTATAGATATCTCTTTTTCATTGTGGCGCACTTTTGTGCGCTTGGCAAATGATGTTTGGCCCTTTTGTTTTTTTTGACTTACGCCTTTCTTTCAACACTATAGACTGTAATCGTCTCGCTTTTCGTGCCGCTGTAGATAGTTGCCACTGTCTTCGTACGGTAGGTCTTGCTAGATGTTAGGTCGCTCTTGCTGTAACTATAGGTTGTACTGGATCCTGCTTTCGTGCCACTCCAAGCATTTACATAGCGCCAGCTACTTCCCTCTTTTACTTCCAGCGTAACACTATAGTTAATCTTAGTTACACTGGAATAGCCTTTGATCGTGCCACTAACTGTGGCTGTTCGGTTGCTGATCGATAGCGAGGGATTGATCGAGTTGAGATATGTATACTGCAACGTCATTTCGCCTGGGTCTTTCTCAACCAAGATACTGCTTGCACTTGCCGTAATGCCAATCCCGCCAACAACAAATGCTGCGCACAGGAGTGCAGACGCAATTCTTTTTCGCATGAAAACACCTCCTTTCTCTTTGTAATTAGTTACCCAAATAGGCTTCCACTAATAACAACCAGAAAAGGAGGTGTTTTGTGACAGGATTCTAAAACTTTTTTAATTGTTTTTTTGCAAGCTCTCTGCGATTTGGATTAAAGCGTCTCTTTCAACCGTTCCATCACATATGAAAACATAGCCGTTTTGCTCCCAAATCAGATTTTTGATTCCCTTGTTTTCAAAATATGAATATGTGATACCATCCTTAGTCAACTCTTCTAAGGTAACACCTTCCGTATCGAGATGTAATGCAAATGTCGTGCAATATTGCGTCAACTCAAAATATTCATTTTCCTTATGATAAGTTTGAACTGCAAAGTTAATATCTACTAATTCAAACTCTAAATTAAATCCTTCCGGAATAAAACCAGGCACATAAATCTGTTCAATGGTTTCGGGCAAAACGGCGGCTTTATCCTCTGCACCAAAAACGATGCGTGTAAACGTTTGGTGGATCTCCGTGAAAAAGCGAACGACAGGAATTCGAATCGCATCCACTTGCATGAGTGCTGTTGCTCCAAGTGTAAAGGCCAAAAGAAGTATAGCGATCCTTTTTGCCATTTGGTAATGAAGCTGCCAGGGTGATAACTTTGCTCTTTGGATCAGCTTTTGCATCTTCGTTTCAAAGCTTTTGGAAAAAGCCTGACTTTCTTGTAATACGTCATCCCTCGGAAGCTCGAGAAGAAGGTTATCACAATATATGCCGAATGCTTTTTTCAGTTGTTCATCATTCAACACAAAGTTTTGCATCGTCTGCAGCCTCCTTCTCCAATTGTTCTTTTAGCAGCCCTCTGCCCCGCTCTAGCCGCTTTCTTGCCGCCGCTTCGGAAAGCTTCAGCAGCTCCGCACACTCTTTGTCGCTATATTCATAGAGATAGCGCAGC
>JBHAQX010000181.1:0-9690 GCA_041830595.1 Evtepia sp. | reverse complement strand
CCTTATCCGCAAGGTCGGCAATGCCCAAAATGTCCTCATCGGTCTCCGTGGGAAGGCCCAGCATAAAGTAGAGCTTGACTCCATTCCAACCACCGGCAAAAGCGGTGCGGCAGGAGGTCAGCAAATACTCTTCCCTCAGGTTTTTATTGATGGCATCCCGCAAGCGCTGAGAGCCCGCCTCAGGAGCAAAGGTCAAGCCGCTCTTTCTCCCGCCACGGGACAGTCGCTCCATCAGGCTCATGGAAAAATTGTCTGCCCGCAGGGATGGCAGAGAAATGCTGGTCTGCTTTGGCGTACAGTAGTCCAGCAGGTTGTCGCAGAGGCCTAACAGTTCAGGGTAGTCACTGGACGATAGGCTGGACAGAGTCATCTCCTGGTAGCCGGAGGCCTCTAAGCTTTGAATGCCTTGTTCCTCCAAAACTTCGGGGCTTCGTCCACGTACGGGCCGGTAAATAAAACCGGCCTGGCAGAAACGGCAACCACGAATGCAGCCACGAAACAGCTCCAGCATCACCCGGTCATGGACAATCTCTGTGGAGGGGATCATGGTGTCTACCGGGTAGTAGGCCCGGTCCATATCCTTCACCACCCGCTTGGTCACCACGGGAGGCACTCCTTCTTCAGGGCGAATGGCCTCAATGCGGCCATCTGCTTGGTAGGACACCTCGTAAAGAGATGGCACATAGATGCCCGGGATTTGGCTGCAGGCCATGAGAAAGCGCTTCTTCTCCCATCCCTCTTTCTTTGCCTGCTGCAAGAGAGTCAAAAGCTCTGGCGTTACCTCTTCCCCCTCCCCAATTACAAACAGGTCCACAAAGGGGGCGATGGGTTCCGGATTATAGGTGCAGGTGCCGCCCCCCACAATCAGAGGAGTCAGGGATTCCCGCTGACTGCTGTACAGAGGAATGCCCGCCAGATCCAGAATGTTTAGTACATTGGTATAGGCCAGCTCATAGCCCAGGGAAAAACCCACAAAGTCAAAGTCTCGTATGGGGTCACCACTCTCCAGTGCGTAGAGGGGAATGCCCGCCTCGCGCAGCTGCTCCTCCATATCTCCCCAAGGGGAAAAGACTCGCTCGCACCAGACTCCCGGCATTTGATTGATGAGGCCGTAGAGAATCCTCAGGCCAAGGTTTGACATGCCAATCTCATAGGTATCGGGAAAGCAGAGCACTGCCCGCAAATCTACTGTAGCCGGGTCTTTCATCACTGCGTTATACTCTCCGCCTACGTAGCGTGCGGGCTTTTGCACCCGGGGCAGAATGCGCTTAAGAGTTTGATTCATAGAAACCTCCGAGAAAAACACTGCCTGCCCTATGGCAGACAGATAAAATATGATATCATATATGGTACAAGTATCCGTTTACTATTTGAATTTTCTTATTATAGCATAAAACCGAGATGACTCGCAATGAAAAAGGAAACACCAAGAATATCTCTATTTTATTGTTCACAAAACTTCTAAGTGTAGGTCACAGTCTCTTCATATTTAGGCTGTAGAATGCATCCTAGATCAGGGAGAACAGGACAAGGCCTTGTCACTGCCCTTGTTATCATAAACCATCACTGCCGAAGACCACGGTGGGCAAGCGCTCTGTCGTGTGCCGGCAGACCAAGGGTACATCCCAGGTTCAAGTGGGATTTTTCAAATAGCCAAATGGATTAAAGGCGAGCTTTTAAAAAACGAATGAGGGGGAAGACACCATGACCTTTCTGGAAGAGCCTGACCGCATCTATGCCTTAGATGGGGCGGGAAACACCATAGCAGAGGTTACCATGACCAGTGCAAATGGCGTAACCAAAATCAACCACACCTTTGTAGATGATTCTCTAAAGGGGCAAGGCATTGGGGAGAAGTTAATGCAGGCCGCCGCCCAAAAAATCCGGGCTAAGGGAGAAAAAGGGCAACTCTGCTGTCCGTATGCCCAGGACTGGTTTTTAAACCATCCGGAAGAGAGCGATATTTTCTACTGGAGCTGTGATCGAAATCCCATCTAATATTATATTAAAGCAAGAAAAAGACCGAAGATCTTGAAGATCTTCGGTCTTTTTTGTTCAGATCCTTATGCAGGGCGAACATTGACAGCGCGCAGCTTGCTGCCATCCTTGGGATCAGGCTCAGTGTCAAAAGTGACTTTCTGGCCTTCATCCAGAGTGCGATATCCGCCGTCGCTCTGGATAGCGGAGAAGTGGACAAAGACGTCAGAGCCGCCATTGTCGTCAGAGATGAAGCCGAAGCCCTTTTCGTTGTTGAACCATTTTACAGTACCGTTATTCATGTTGGTACCTCCTACAAGTATTCATTTCGCCCATACAAAAACAAAAATTCGCAGACGGGCCATCTCGAGATGACAAGCCTGCGAATTTGGTTAATCATACAATCGAAACACTTTGATTAGTATACAACAACATAAGTCAAAAGTCAAGGGTTCAGAAAAAAGTTTTTTCATCGAACTATCTTCATCAGAGCGGCACCTTTCAAACTCAAAAAGGTTTCATTGTTTGCTACTGATATTCTGCCTCGTCGATCTCGGCAGAGGCACGTTCAAATTCGGCTTGGCAAGGTAAAACCGCCTTCTCTTTTGGAGGGAATTTCTGGTCAAAGGCAGCTACCGCCTCTTCTCCTAGATACATACTGTCACTAAAATGAACACTGCCTTGTATTCCCTCAAGGGCTCCCTCATAAAGAGGCAAGGCCATAATTCCAGTATAGAACTTGCCATCGGGCATAGAAATCCCGTACTTTTTTGCCCCTTCAAATCCATAGCAGCGGTAGTGGTAGGGATAGCCCCCAAGGACAATGGCCCGATACCCAAGTTTTTTAGCCTGTTCTATAGAATGACTTATCAGCATTCTTCCCAGTCCCTTGCGATGCAAGTCCGGCCGTATGCTCACAGGACCAAAGGTAATGATTTTATGGAGGTTCCCCTCCTTGTCTACCACGTTTGCATGGGAATAAAAAATACTTCCTACAATCTCCCCGTCTCGTTCTAGGACAAAGGAGAGTTCCGGGATGTAGTCCTGATGTGCTCGAATAGAAGCAACCAAGGCATGTTCCTCGCACCCCGGTTTGTATAGGTTCCAGAAGGCCTCCCGAGTCACATTCTCCACGGCATGAAAATCCTTCTCCGCCTCATGGCGAATGGTGTAGGTATGTGTGCCTACTTGGATCTGCTTTGAGTTATTCTCGTCTTTTAGGCCCATGGATTGTTCCCTCCTCTTCTGTGGTTCTTGTCCCTATATATCCTAAAGCTTGGTTTTATTCTTCCTTTGCCTTGTTCATTTCACTTGGATGTTTCATCAGCGCAACCAGCACAATCGCAAGTACACAGGTGGATGCTGCCACAATAAAGGCGATTGTATAGCTCCCCTGTGCGGTGAGCCGATTGGCTAACATGGGAAACACTAAGGCGGAGATGCAAAAACCCAGCATAACCAGACCAAAGTTCATGCCACCATACTTAGTCCCAAAGCTTTCCGCTGTCATCGCCGAGTATACACTGGCCGAGCCACCAAAACTAAAGGAGATAAGCATAATGCAAAACAGAAAGAAGAAGCCTCTCGCCCCTATCATCATTAAGGTGGCAACTAAAATAATAATCGCAATGGATATCATGGCTGTTTTTCTGCCAATTTTATCGGAAATCCAGGCCACAAAAAGCCGACCTGCCGCACTGCTCACTCCTGTAATGACCACTGCAAGCAGGGCCAGATTCTCCGACAGGCCCCGCTGGGTTCCCAAGGAAAAGAACACAGGGTTTAGCACAAAATAGGCGGGCAAGGTAAAGAGCATGGCCCCTGCCAGCAGATAAAACTGCTTTGTTCGGACCATTTCTTTGGGGGAATACTGTCTTGCCCCTGATGCCTGGGCGGGCGTATATCCCTCTGGCAAGTAGCCAGCCTTTGGGTTTTCCACAAAGAAGGAGCAAAACCCACATACCAAGAGAAACCCGATTCCAAAGACCAAAAAGGTGGTGGGAACCCCTTGCTCCGCTAGCATAAATCTGCTTAAGGGTGCAAACACAACCAGAGACAGGCCAAAAGCACTCACAATCATGCCCGAGGCAAAACCCCGTCGATCGGGAAACCATTTTTGTATGGCTGCAATGGTAGAGGTGTACACCGCTCCTACACCAAGGCCGGCAATCATGCCATAGGTCACATAAACGAGCCAGGGGCTGCTCTGTGGAACCATGGCTGTAAGGGCCATGCCGGCGCCAATCAGAATGCTCCCAGTTAATGTCACTTGTTTAGGGCCGATTCGATCCTGGACATAGCCCCCCAAAATAATGCCCAAAACAAACATAGATAGCATAACCGATGAGGTAAGAGCTGCCGCTCCTGCATCCCAATTTAGATGAGCCGCTACAGGCCCTCGAAACACACTCCAGCCATAAATAATACCTGCGCAGAGCTGTATGACCATTCCTGCCCCTAAAACTCGGTACCTCTTTTTCTGTTCCATCCAAACCAACCCTTTCCCTTCTGTCTTGGTTATCCTCCACCGAACCCATATTAACTGCCCCGTTTTTCGCAAATAAAAACGCCCACAACAATCGAGTCGATTGTCACAGGCGTGCTTTGCTCCTAGGCTTGCACTGGGCTTATTGCGCCTCTCCCCCGACAACCAACTCCATAAAAAAGAAATCGCCAAAAAACGAAGCAAAAAAAGCTTCGCTCTCAAACAGGCCATCAAATTTTAGATTGGAGTTGCTCATAAGGGCTCCTCTGTAAGACGGGATAGTAAGCAGTATACGAGAATGCTTCTGCCTTGTCAAGAAAATTCTATCACAATATTCCTTTCCAATCCCCACCTTTTTAGATCCTTCCTTGATTCTTTTATGAAACAATCTTTTATACCGCTGCACATGTGCCATTTCTATTCTATTCCTTTTCTTCCTTTTCTTCCTTTCTTCCCCACTCTATTGCAATATGTGACAAAAAGCATCTGCATAGACGCAGTTCTGTTTAGTCCTGCTCTTACTGATCTTTGTTTTTATCTTTATGTATTCGATGCCGGATATGCTTTTAACGATTGAGCGAACGTATTTGGAAGAAAAAACGAACATTGTTGCGGAACCGTTTAACCATCATCCGCAACATAACCATCCTCGCTACCCATGTCACTGCTTTTTGGGATGGGCCCTTATACCAGAAGTTTTATCCCTATAGCACGGAAAAAGAGAGGGCGGAACCCCCTCGACTTTTCCGGGAGAATGGCCTCCTTGACCATGGGCATTCTTTTGGATGATCGCTACTTTGACCAGCTGACATGCAATTTACCTGGGAACAAACCAGTATGTTCTCCCAACAACATAAGGGTATGATTGGTTATATGGCCGTTGAGCTTGCCTACAAGGCCATTCACAATGAGAGCATCGACCCTATTGTGGATACCGACTGCAAATTCTATAATGCTGAAAACATGAATGATCCCGATATCGCAAAACTTATCTATGATTGACCATTGATAACAAATGATAACAAATAGCGCACCTACCAGTTGTCTTGGCCGGTGCGCTATTGATTGGATGAAATTCTCATCGTGGTATTGAATTTGTTCCACACAAACAGTCCGAATAGCAGATCATATTTATTTCTCCGGCTGCTGGATTCCTCTTGTGCCCGTAATCGAGTAGAGCACCCACTCTGCAATATTCTCTGCATGGTCCCCAATGCGCTCCAGATACTTGGCAATCATCAAAAGGTCAAGACAGTCTTCCGCCAGACTGCCGTCCTGCTTGAGTTGGTCAACCAGCTCTTGCTTTACCTTGGTAAACAGATCGTCCACAATGTCATCATAGGCAATCACAGCCTTGGCCTCTTCCAGGTCATCCTGGACAAAAGAGTCAATGCTATCGGTCACCATTTTGATGGTGGCCCGGGCCATATCGGCAATATGAATGTCACTCTTCACCCGACTTTGTTTCATAAAGGCCACCAGGTTTGCAATGTCCGCTGCCTGGACACCAATGCGCTCCATATCTGTAATCATCTTCTGGGCCGCTGTAATGCGCCGCAAATCACGGGCCATAGGCTGCTGCCGAAGCAACAAGCGCACGCAGGTTTGTTCCAGTTCCCTTTCTAGGAGAATAATTTCAGGCTCTAGGGCAAGGGCTTTTTCCCGCAGGGCTTCATCCTCATCCAGCAGGGCTTTCGCCGCACAGGCAATGGCATCTTCACAAAGTGCACCCATTTGAATCAAGTCCGAGTGCATCTGTTCCAGCTGCTGTTCATAGGCTTTTCGCATCATCCAAACCTCCCTGTTATGTAGTCCTCTGTCCTCCGCTCCTTCGGCATAGAGAACAGTTCCTCGGTGGCATCAAACTCAATCATTTCACCCATGAGGAAAAATGCGGTTTGGTCCGAAATCCGAGCTGCCTGCTGCATATTATGAGTGACAATGACAATGGTATAGTCCTTCTTTAGGTCCAGAATCAAATCCTCAATTTTGGATGTGGAGATGGGATCAAGGGCAGAGGTGGGCTCGTCCATCAGCAAGACTTCCGGCTCAATGGCCAAAGCCCTTGCAATACAAAGCCGCTGCTGCTGTCCACCGGAAAGACCCAAGGCGCTTTTCTTCAGTCTATCCTTTGTTTCCTCCCATATGGCCGCAGCTTTCAGCGATTTTTCTACGATTTCATCCAACTGAACCTTGTTGCGAATGCCATGGGTTCTGGGCCCATAGGCAATGTTGTCATAGATACTCATGGGAAATGGATTTGGCCTTTGAAACACCATGCCCACTCGCTTGCGCAGCAGATTGATATCTATACTATCATAAACGTTTTCAGAATCCAATAGTACTGTGCCGGAAATACGGCAACCTTCCACCAAATCGTTCATGCGATTCAGGGTTTTCAAGAACGTTGACTTTCCGCAGCCGGAGGGGCCAATAAAAGCCGTGACCTCTCCCTGGGCAATATTTATGTTGATTTTTTTCAGTGCCTGAAAGTTTCCATAGTACAGGTCTAAATCTTTTACCTCAAACTTATCCATTGCGTCCTCCCACCAATTTTTTGGCAACCCAGTTTGAACCGGCGTTAATCAGTATCACTAAAATAAGCAGCACGAGAGCTGTGGCATATGCCTCATTAATATGGAGCCCCTCATTGGCCAGGGCGTACATATGCACCGCCAGCGTACGCCCTGAATCAAACACATTGGTTGACACCTGGGCCAAGGTTCCTGCGGTAAAGATAAGCGCCGCCGTCTCTCCCACAATCCTACCGATGGCCAGGATAACCCCTGCCAAAATACCAGGGATGGCTGCGGGCAAAACAATGACAAACACCGTGCGCAGGGGGCCCGCTCCAAGACCAAAGCTTCCCTCCCGGTAGCTGTCCGGCACAGCAAGCAGGGCCTCCTGGGTGGTCCGCATAATAAGAGGCAAGACCATAATGGTCAAGGTGCAGGCTCCGGCCAGAAGTGAATAGCCCCATTTCAGGGTAATCACAAAAAAGATCATACCAAACAGACCATAGACTATGGAGGGGATGCCAGACAGCACTTCTGCTGCAACGCCGACTAATTTAATCAGCGGATTGCCACGCTTTGCATACTCCTGGAGAAAAATGGCTGCAAATATGCCGATGGGCACCGCCATCAGAAGGGCAAGTACGGTCATAAATAAGGTGTTAATAAAGGCAGGGATCAGGGACACATTTTCACTGGTATAGGTCCAGGCAAATAGACTGGGTTTGAGATGGGGGACCCCTTTTATGATTACATATCCCACTAGGAAAACAAGGATTGCTACGGTGAGCAGGGCAGCCGTGTACACAAGGCTACGCAAGACCAACGAGAGCACATTTCCACTTTTCTTCATGCACGTCCCCTCCGTTTCAGCAAGGATAGCAGCAGATTGATCCCTAGGATGAAAACAAATAAGACCACGGCCGTGGAAATCAAGGCTTCTCGGTGTAAATCGGCCGCATATCCCATTTCAATGACAATGTTTGCCGTTAAGGTTCGCACGCCGCTTTGAATGCTCTCCGGCAGGACGGCCTGGTTGCCTGCCACCATGATGACCGCCATGGTCTCTCCAATGGCTCGTCCGATGCCCAATACAACGGCAGCCATGATACCCGACTTTGCCGCAGGTAACACTACGAAGAACACACTGTGTTCATGGCTGGCACCTAGGGCCAGTGCCCCTTCATAATAATTGCTTGGTACCGCCCGGAGTGCCGCCTCGGATACCCCGATAATGGTAGGAAAAATCATAATGCCCAATAAAACCGAGGCGGTTATGATTCCCTTTCCCGCACCAAAGGCCTCCCGCATAAAGGGCACCAAGACCACAAGACCGAAAAAACCATAAACAATCGAGGGGATTCCCGCCATAAGGGATATGGCAGGGCGCAGCAGGCCCACCGTTCGCTTTGAGGCAAATTGGGCCATGTAGACAGCGGTGAGCAGGCCAATTGGTACCCCAACCAAAATCGCACCGGCGGTCACATAAAGGCTGCCCAATATCATTGGTGCAATGCCGTACAGACCATTTCCGGGCTTCCACTGGGTTCCTAAGAGAAACTTAAGTGGACCAATTTCACCAATGGCTGGAATACCATTTGCGAAAAGAAATAGACAGATCAGTGCTACACATACAATCGTAATACAAGCACAGACTAGAAAGACGATTTTCATTCCACGCTCTTTGATTTGATTCATAGTTTACCTCTTCAAAAATAGATGCTCTGCTGCCCTTGTTTAAGACAACTCGGACCAGTTTTTCAGCTCACCGACAAAAATAGATTTTACTTGCTCCTTCGTCAGGTTATTCACAGGGTTTTCCTTGTTGACAATCACCACAATGCCGTCCAAGGCAATGGTCGTGACATCCAAGCCTTTTTCTCGTTCACTATCCTTTAAGGCCCGAGAAGCCATGCCAATGTCGCAGATCCCCTCAATTGCGGCATTCATGCCGGTGGTGGAATCGTTTTGCTGCACTTCAATTTTTACCCCGCTGTTAATCGCCACATAGGCCTCCTTCAATGCCTCCATAACAGGAGTAACCGAAGAGGACCCCGCTACTACCACTTTACCCGTTGTAACGCTGCTCGTATAAGACTCGGTCGATTCAACGGGAATATAGCCGCTTGCCGCAACAATAGCCTGGCCCTCTTTGCTCAAAATAAAGTTGATAAAATCCTGAGCCGGGGGATTTACCTCCCCTTTGGTCGCAATATTAAAGGGGCGGGAAACCCCATAGGAACCATCTTTGATTGCTTCGGCACTAGGCGAAACCCCATCAATGGACAGAGCCTTAACCATATCGTTCATTGAGCCTAACGAGATATAGCCAATTGCGGTAGGGTCTCCCTGTACCGTAAGCATCACGACCGAGGTGCTGTTGGTGATTTCAGCCCGGTCTTTGGTATGGTCGACTTTATCGCCATCGGCATCCTTTTCCTCTACCCCAAACAGCTCAATAAAGGCGCCACGGGTTCCCGACCCATCTTCTCGGGAGACTACATTGATCGGCCCCCTCAATTCTTGGTCTCCACTGCGCCCACAGCCACCTAGGACCAGCAGAAAAATTATGGATACCCCAAAAAGTGTAATCACTTTTTTCATCATTCATTTCCTCCAACACGATTCTTGTGTTTCTAATATACGCCTTAAATGTAAAGTTAGAAGTCGTAACCATGTAAAATTTAAGTAAAATTCAAAAACGATGGAAGATGT
>JBHAQX010000180.1:0-23266 GCA_041830595.1 Evtepia sp. | reverse complement strand
GTGAAGTTCACCCATGCCGGCAATGATGGTCTGGCCGGTCTCTTCATCGGTGTAAGTCTTAAAGGTGGGGTCTTCTTCCGCCAGCTTCATCAGGGCAAGGCCCATCTTCTCCTGGCCAGCCTTGGTCTTGGGCTCAATGGCTACTCGGATAACAGGATCCGGGAATTCCATGGACTCAAGGATGATGGGACTCTTCTCCTCACAGAGGGTGTCACCAGTGGTGGTGTTCTTAAGGCCAACTGCAGCGGCAATGTCGCCGGAGTAAACAACCTCAATGTCCTCTCTGTGGTTTGCGTGCATCTGCAAAATGCGGCCGATACGCTCACGACCACCCTTGGTGCTGTTATACACAGGGGAGCCGGTGTTGAGGGTGCCGGAATACACGCGGAAGAAAGACAGACGGCCCACATAGGGGTCAGTCATGATTTTAAATGCCAAAGCGGAGAAAGGTGCGCTGTCATCGGAAGGACGAGTGTCTGCCTCTCCAGTCTCAGGATTCACACCCGCAATGGGGGGGATGTCCTTGGGGGAGGGCATAAAGTCCACGATGGCATCCAGCAACTCCTGCACGCCTTTATTGCGATAAGAAGTACCGCAGACAACGGGGACCATCTTTACGTCAATGGTGGCCTTACGAATGGCAGCCTTCAGCTGGTCAATGCCCACTTCTTCGCCGTCGAGATATTTTTCCATGATCTCGTCGTCAAAGTCAGACACAGCCTCAATCAGCTTCATGCGGTACTCGTCGGCCAGCTCCTTCATGTCTTCGGGAATGTCCTCGGTACGCATGTCCTTGCCCAGCTCGTCGTAGAACACTTTTGCGTTCATGTCCACCAGGTCGACGATGCCCTTAAAGGTATCCTCTTTGCCGATGGGGAGCTGGATGGGAACGGCATTGGCCTTAAGTCTGTCATGAACCATGTCGATGACGTTGTAAAAGTCAGCACCCATAATGTCCATCTTATTCACATAGATCATACGGGGCACTGCATAGTGGTCAGCCTGACGCCAAACGGTCTCAGACTGGGGCTCCACGCCACCCTTGGCGCACATAACGGTTACGGAACCGTCCAGCACACGCAGGGAACGCTCCACCTCAACGGTGAAGTCAACGTGGCCCGGGGTGTCGATGATGTTGATGCGGTGATCGTTCCAGAAACAAGTGGTAGCAGCGGAGGTGATGGTAATACCACGCTCCTGCTCCTGGGCCATCCAGTCCATGGTAGCGGTACCCTCATGGGTCTCACCGATTTTATAGCTCACGCCGGTGTAGTACAGAATACGTTCTGTGGTCGTCGTCTTTCCCGCGTCAATATGGGCCATAATGCCAATATTACGGGTATTTTCAATGGATACTTTTCTGGACATATTCTAACTCCAATTATCGAATTACCAGCGGAAGTGTGCGAAGGCCTTGTTGGACTCTGCCATTCTGTGGGTCTCCTCACGCTTCTTCACTGCACCGCCGAGGCTATTTACTGCATCCATCAGCTCGCCTGCAAGGCGCTCTCTCATGGTTCTCTCGCTACGGTTTCGTGCATACGTTGTCAGCCAACGCAGTCCAAGTGTCTGGCGACGCTCGGGTCGTACTTCCATGGGTACCTGATAGGTGGCACCGCCCACACGGCGAGCCTTAACCTCCAGAGCAGGCATAATGTTCTCTAGGGCAGTGGTGAACACCTCTAGGGGGTCCTTGTCCAGCTTTTCTCTGACAATGTCAAAGGCGCCGTAGACCACCTTCTGTGCCACACCCTTCTTGCCGTCGAGCATAATGCTGTTGATGAGCTTTGTTACCAGCACGGAATGGTACACGGGATCGGGTAGAACCTCCCGCTTGGGTACGTTTCCTCTTCTGGGCACTTTAGCTTCCCTCCTTCATAAGAAAATGACTTCATAGGTACTCGAAAAGTGTAAATAAACTTTCCGTACGGGGCCAGTCTGGGCCCCTGTGCCTGCCTTCGGAAACGCCTCTCCACATACGAATATATAGGGAGCGCATTTACTTCGGGCAAAGCAACTGCTTCGCGCCTTGTGCGCAAAATTTTGTTATGGGTTGTGCAAGGATTACTTCTTGCCGGCCTTGGGTCTCTTCGCGCCATACTTGGAGCGAGACTGCATACGGCCAGAAACACCCTGGGTATCCAGGCTGCCACGGATAATGTGGTAACGCACACCAGGAAGGTCCTTTACTCTGCCGCCACGAATCATCACAACGGAGTGCTCCTGCAGGTTATGTCCGACACCGGGAATATAAGCGGTGACTTCATAACCATTGGTCAGACGCACACGAGCGATTTTACGCAGTGCGGAGTTGGGCTTTTTGGGTGTTGAAGTTCTCACTGCGGTGCAAACGCCTCTCTTCTGGGGAGAAGACTGATCCGTCTCGTGGTTTCTAAGGGTATTCAGTCCCTTCTGCATAGCAGGAGAGGTTGACTTGTAGGTGACAGCCTCACGGCCTTTGCGCACCAACTGGTTAAATGTAGGCATGGTTTTCCTCCTTTCCTAACATATTTATATTTTAATGAAAGGGTATTCCCCTTTCGATTAAAAACAACAGGACTACGAAACAAGGGCAGCCACGGCGCTACCCACGGCAATGCCACAGAGTTCACCCAAGCGGGACATCGTTGCCACTCGCTCCACCGGAACCGACATCTGTGTACACAAAAGCTCCAATGACTGGGTCACCTTCGGATCTGCATCCTCAGCCAAAAAAACACAGCGAACTTGGCCGTTTTTAAGGGCTCGGCTCACTTGCTTTGCGCCAACAAGTCTCTGTCCGTTCTTTAGCTCTTCCAGCACAGCCCTCGCCCTCCTTCGTTGCCATTCTATGGTGGGGCCTTGCTTCACAAAAAACAAGCCGCCACAATCGAAAATTGTATCACAGCTTTCCGATTCCGTCAAGTAGTCAATCAGTGGGAAGAAAGTGATCTCTATCCCCTTCCCCTCGGTCATATTGCCGGAGATTGCTGCTTATGCCGCTGTCCTCCCTCAACAGAGAAAGATCACGAGCCCTACAAGTTGCAGCCCAAGCATAATGGGCAGGCCATACCGAAAGTACCAATGTCTCGTCTTGTGATGAAAGATGCGCATCCCCAAAATTCCTCCCAGGCTGCCGCCAAAAAGACCTACCAGGAGCAGCGCCCGCTCTGGAATGCGATAACTCCCCCGCTTTGCTCGTACTTTGTCCACTCCCATTAGAATAAAGTCAACCAGGGACGCAATCAGCACCCAGCACCCCATGTAGATGTATAAATTGCGCACAATCAACGCTCCTCTTTCTCTTCTCCTTTGATGGCCTTTGCCTCCGGACTCATGGCCGTTGCAAAGGAGACCACTCTCTTTCCATACTTGTGCCGCAGAGCATCCATAGTCTGCTCGATTTTCTCTTGCCGCTGGTGCTGTACCGCCGCCGCCTGGGCAAATAGATTCAGCTGCTCCCCTGCCTCATCGGAAGGAAGCAGTCCCCCAACCGTAATCGTTAGGGCCCTTATGGGGTTTCGGTAGTCCCATATCTCCCCCAAAAGTTCCATTGCCATAGAAAGAATCTCCCGGCTTACATTGGTCGCTCTTTCCAGCTTTCGCTGCCGGTTTTTATCACGAAACTCCGGATCTCGCACCGTAACTTGAATCACAGTACCCTTAAAGCCGTAGCGACGCAGGCGCTCTCCCACCCGTTCTGCCAGCAGGCTTGCCCCTACATAGGCCTCACGCTCCCCCACTAAGTTGCGGCGAAAGGTGGTTCCATTGCCCACTGACTTAGGTGCCTCCCGCTCCCCTGCGGCGCGAACGGGACTGTGCTCCTCTCCCGTGGCATAGCGGTGGAGCTGGGCACCATGCTTGCCCAAAAGCGAGGAAAGTTTCTCCTCCGAAATGGCCGCCAGCTGACCAATGGTCTCAATCCCATAGCGCTTTAACAGCTGGGCTGTGGTCCGTCCTACAAAAAGCAGCTCTGTCACGGGAAGGGGCCAGACGATTGTCTGGTAGTTCCCTCTTGAAATTAGGGTTGTCGCATCTGGCTTCTTATAGTCACTGCCTAGCTTTGAGAATACCTTGTTGAAGGACACCCCAATGGATATGGTAAGACCCAACTCCCGTTTTACCACAGCCCGAATTTCATCGGCAAGCTTAACCCCGTCTCCACCAAACAGGTGGAGGCTACCAGTTACATCCAGCCAGCTCTCATCAATTCCAAAGGGCTCCACTAAGTCGGTATAACGTCCATAAATCTCATTGACCAGCTTGGAGTAATGGAAATACGTTTCGTGATGGGCCGGGAGGAGCACGAGATTAGGACATTTCCGCTGGGCCTGCCAAATGGTTTCCGCTGTCTTTACCCCCATTTTTTTAGCCGGCTCGTTCTTTGCTAGGATGATACCCCGGCGTGATTTGGGATCCCCACAGACTGCCACAGGCTGATCCAAAAGCTCTGGATGCTCCAGTAGTTCCACCGAGGCATAAAAGGCATTTAGATCACAGTGGAAAATCACTCTATCCTTGTTCATCGCTTCTTCGCCTCCCTTGGCGATAGGAAAAAGTCCGCTCAGCTTTTGGCCGTGCGGACTTTATGAAATCAGGTTTCTCAGGACTCCTGAGCCGCTTCACCCAAACGTTCCTTGGGCTCGGGCTTGATGATATGTTTCGATACGGTCTTATAGACTAAAAAAGTAATAATGGAGTTTGATCCTGCTTTAATCAGGTTAAAGGGTAGGATGGCAGGCAAAAGCATGGCATCTACCACCTCTGTGGGGGCGCCCATGAATGCGGGGGTAATAAAATGGTTTGCTACCATCATGATTCCTCCCATTGCTAACGTTCCACAGACAAGACCAATCACTGCTCCAACTCTTGTACGCTTCACTCTGTAGATACTAGAGGCAATCAGCACCAACGTTCCTGTTGCAATAATGTGCATGATAATGCCATACCAGCCACTTTGGGCACTTACGGTGAATCCCTGGATAACACTGGCAATCACGGTAAGCACAATACCTGCTACAGGCCCATAGGCAAACGCTCCAATGAGAATTGGGATATCCGCTGGGTCGTACTCCAAAAATGGTGCAGCCGGAATAATTGGAAAGTGGATGACCCACACCATAACCACTGAGAGGGCCACCAACATGGCCATCACCGCTAACTTTCTCGTCTTCTGATTCATAAAATTAAACACTCCCATATGCATAGTAACACCCGAAAAAACGATGTCTTCCAGGTGCCAAGCGCATACTGAGAGTCCAGCAAACGTTGCCGCTTTTGGGGCGCACAAACAGCACCCTTTCTGGCAGCATTCTTAGCACGTCTTCTCCCATCCAGACTTTCACTGTCGGTTCCGGAATTGCACCGGATCAGCTTGACCTTTTGAGCAAAGCTCAAAAGCGCTCGCGGACTGGCAGCCTATTCACATAAACGCTGCATCACCGCCGGTGGGGACTTTCACCCCGCCCTGAAGACACTTTATTCAGTTGTTCCATCCCCTATTATAGTGACTTTATTGTAAATTTCAAGTCTTAATTGCAGAAAAAACAAATTAAAACAAATGTTCCATTTTTTCTTGACTTTTCCTTACACTTCCCGTACAATCGAAGCAGGATTGCTCTGCTCACCAAGGCAGAAGGAGGGATCTGTTTTGATTCATCGAGACATCAGCTGCTGCTTTACCGGACA
Organism: Evtepia sp.; assembly: GCA_041830595.1. Taxonomy (GTDB): domain Bacteria; phylum Bacillota; class Clostridia; order Oscillospirales; family Oscillospiraceae; genus Evtepia. The sequence goes on along the minus strand of JBHAQX010000180.1, from coordinate 17,599 downwards.
TCGTCCGGAAAAGCTTCCCTGGGGCGTAAATGAAAAAGATCCCCGCTGTTTGCAGGCGAAGGTGCGACTGTTGCAAGAGATTGAACGAGCCTGTAACCGAGGCTATCAACATTTCATTTCCGGCATGGCCCGGGGTACGGATCTTTATTTTTGTGAGGCTGTTTTAACACTGAGAGAGACCTATCCAAACCTAACCCTGGAAGCCGCCATTCCCTACCCGGAGCAAGCCAGCCGCTGGCCAACGGTAGACCAAAAGCGCTACCAGCGCATTTTAGATCGCTGTAACTTTGAAACTCTAGTACAGCACCAATATGCAAAAGGTTGTCTACATCGGCGTAATCGCTATATGGTAGATCGCTCCAGCTTGCTGCTGTCCATCTACGATGGGCAAGGTGGAGGCACTATGCAAACCCTTGCCTATGCCATGGAGCAGGGCATTGAGGTAACCATTATTGATATTTAAACAAAAAAGCCGCCCACAATTTGTGAGCGGCTTTTGCATCAACGTTCCCGGTTAAAAATCTTAAAGATTTCTTTATAGGGGTCATCGTCCTCATCGGCGGGCTCCGGAACAACCGGGCTGCCACCAGTGGGATTATTCTCACCACCATACAGCTTACCACCGGTACGGCCAGCTGTGCCAGTTGTGGTCTTTCCACCAAGCGTGGGCTTTTCATCAAAGCCGGTGGCAATCACCGTCACGCGAATCTCATCTTCCAGATCCTCATCGAAGGTGGCACCAAAGATAATCAGGGCGCTGGGGTCAGCTGCCTCCTGCACCAAGTTTGCAGCCGTCTCCACTTCCTCCAGACCAATATCTGTGGAACCGGTGACATTGACCAGCACGCCACGGGCACCATTGATGGAGGTCTCAAGAAGTGGGCTGGAGATTGCCATTTTGGCAGCCTCTTCCGCCTTATTCTTGCCTGCTGCACGGCCAACACCCATATGGGCCATACCTGCATCCTTCATAACCGCAGTTACGTCGGCAAAGTCCAAGTTAATGAAGCCGGTGTTTTTGATCAGGTCGGAGATGGACTGCACCGCCTGGCGCAGCACATCATCGGCAATTTCAAAGGCATTGGCAAAGGTGATTTTCTGATCGGTGGCATACTTCAAGCGGTCGTTGGGAATAATCACCAATGCATCCACCTTGGAACGCAGGTTTTCAATGCCCTCTTCCGCTTGCTCCATACGGCGGCGCCCCTCAAAGTTAAAAGGCTTCGTCACCACACCAATGGTCAAAAGATCCATTTCCTTTGCAAGGTCGGCCATGATGGGTGCCGCACCAGTTCCGGTTCCGCCACCCATGCCGGCGGTGATGAACACCATGTCGGTGCCTTCCAGAATTTTAGAAATCTGAGTGCGGCTCTCCTCGGCGGACTTACGGCCCACCTCGGGGTTAGAGCCTGCGCCCTGGCCCTCGGTCAGCTTTTCGCCAATTTGAACTTTATGAGTGGCACTGGATACAGAGAGCGCCTGCTTGTCTGTATTCACTGCAATAAAATCGACGCCTTGCATCCCAGAGCGCACCATGCGGTTCACAACATTGCTGCCGCCGCCGCCTACACCAATTACTTTAATGGTAACAACGCTGTCTGGGCCGGTATCTAATCCAAAGGCCATATTTGCCCCTCCTAATATGTGAACTGAATATCTTGAATACTTCTTTTTATTTTATCTCGCTTTTTGCAGCAGGTCAATAGTAAAGTGTTATTTCATTACTCTTCTTTTTGGTAAAAAAAGTGTTTTTCTTGCACAAAAATCCATGCTTCGCTTCTAATCCGGGATAAAGCGGCTGTTGGAGTTGCGCAAATCAATGGTTCCTCTGTCCGCCTCATCCAAATACAAAAGGGTCTCTTTGAGAATCGAAATTTTTCTAGAGTATCCTTCATTTCGCTTTTGATTTTCATTGTATTCCGGGGTTGCGGGCAGCCGCACGGTGAACCGGCCTAGATAACCCATATCAATTTCCGTCGCTCGACTCAGGTCAATCCAAGATACATTTTGATACATATCCTGCTCTCGCAGAGCAGAGAGCACACCACATAAACCGGAAAAAATGATGCCATTCTCCTCCGCCACTTGGGCCTTTTGCCCCAGCTGCGGTGCCACAAGATGAATGCCGTCAACCTTAATGAATCGACTGGCCACACCCTCGTCTACACCCTCCAGCACCTTCCCATTCTCATCGATAATCCAAAATTTCCCCTCAGCCTGAATCGCTGCCATTGGCAGACATTCATCGACCACAATGCGCACAGTAGTAGGAAATTCCCGCTTAATCTGGACAGTGTCTACATAGCGAAGCCCCTGCTCAAGGCGTTCTGAAATGGCCCGTGTTGGCAACAAGAGCAAGTTTGCATTGTCCTCCACCGCTGCCACCGCCAAAATCTGCTCCTCGGGGTAGCGCTGATTGCCTTCAACGACCACATGCTCTACCTGAAAAAATAGGATACACCCGGCAATGACAGCCCCCAGTATCGCAAAACCAGACAGCAGTTGATAGAGAAGGCGCAGCCTTCTCTTCTTACGATATCGTTCCGGTTTTTTCCTTCCTCTTGCCATGGTGTTCTATTCCTCGCTTTTATTCCGTTTGCCACCAGACGCGGCTGGAATCAACCCCACCAAAGTCTGATAAATCTGCTCCGCCGCATTGGGCTTTCCCAGATCGTGAATGGCCTTCTCCATTGCCTGTCTCTGAGGTTCATCTGTAAGCAATGCGGCTACCCTTTCATAAAGGAATTTGCCACTACAGGCCTCTTCCAAGATGACTTGGGCTGCACCGTGTGCTTCAAGCACCCGGGCATTGCACTCCTGATGGTTATTCGTCACATTAGGAGAGGGAACAATAATTGCCGCTTTCCCGATTACCGAAAGCTCTGAGATTGTGGAGGCACCGCCCCGGCACAAAACCAGGTCGGCCGCCTGCATAACGGCGGGCATATCATAGAGATATTCCTCCACCCGAATGGTTTTTGGAAGTGAGATGCCTCGCTCATTTAGGGTGTTCATCATGGTCTGGTAGCTGCCACCCGCACCATGAATATGATAAAACTGCCCCTTATCATCTGCATAGGCTTCAATAAAGTCCACCATATAGTCATTCATATGGTTTGCACCTAGGCTCCCCCAAACCGAGAGCACCAACAGGGCTTCTTGAGGAATGCCAAGTCGCTCCCTGGCCTGGCTGCGATCAAGCTGAAAGAACTCGCCCCGAACAGGTGTGCCGGTATAGGCCACTCGCTTAGCCTGGCTGTAGTGTGCATTGGAATCCTGAAACCCCACCATGACACAGTCCACATGGGGCGCTAACTGCCGTGTGGTCAGTCCAGGCACTGCATTGGATTCGTGCACCGCAGTCGGGATGCCCAGTCGGGCCGCCTCCCTTACCACGGGATAGGACGCATACCCTCCCGTGCCCACAACAAGGTCTGGCTGAAAGCGGCTTAGAATATCCCGCGCCTCACCTTTGGACTTATAGAGCTTGACGAGGCTATCTGCATTATGCACCACGCCGGCCCAGCTCATCTTGCGCCAAAAAGAGCCGACACGCACCGTCTCCAACGTAAAGCCCGCTTGGGGCACCAGCTTCTCTTCCATGCCGCCCTTAGCCCCAACAAAAAGCAGCTGCCCTTCCGGATCTCGCTCCCGAAACATACGAGCCAAGGCCAAAGCCGGGTTGATATGCCCGGCTGTGCCGCCGCATGTAAACAAAATTTTCATCGCTGTCCCCTCATCTACTCGGATTTCGGCGCAGGAATCTGCCGAGATACCGCCAAAACAACGCCCATCTCTGCCAGCTGAATCATAAGCGCTGTGCCGCCATAGCTGAAAAAGGGCAATGAAATACCCGTCGTCGGAATCAAACTGGTTACCACTGCTACATTTAGAAACGTCTGCACGGCAATCAGGGTCATAATCCCCACTACCAGCAAAGTACCAAACCGGTCTCTCGCATGAATGGCCAGCCAGAATCCGCGAATGATCAAAAGAGCAAAGAGAATTAAAATAATTCCCGCCCCAACAAACCCCAGCTCTTCACAGATAATGGCAAAAATAAAGTCATTGTGTTCTTCGGGCAGGTACAAGAATTTTTGTCTGCCGTTTCCAAGCCCAAGACCCAACAATCCGCCGGAGCCAACTGCCAACAGAGATTGCACCGCCTGATAGCCCTTATTCATCTGATCCGAAAAAGGATCCAGCCAGATTACAATACGAGCTGTCATATAGTCTGTTGTAAGAATGATGAGTGCCAATACACCCACCATCAAAATTCCTGCAACGATAAACCAACGCTTTTTAATCCCACCTACAAACATAACGGCGGCACCTGCTACCAGAATCAATATAGTGGCAGACATGTGGCGTTGCAGTGCCAACAGGCCAATCATGGCAAAAAGCACACCACCATAGGGTAGCAGCTCCAAAAATCCCGTCTCGTGCATAGCATTAAGAGTTTTCCCAAAGCGAACCCTTGGATTATACGGCCCTCGCCCCGGTTCTTTTCGTTTTGCCAAAAGAGTTGAGAAATAGACCACCACACCAAACTTTGCAACCTCCGAGGGTTGAAAGCGTGGAATGAGCGGAAGCTGCAACCACCGTAAGGCACCATTCACTCGCTTCCCAAGACCTGGGATATGTACCATCAAAAGCAACACCATAGAGATTACCAACACAAAAGGCGCAAGGCCGCGCCAGCGCTGGTAGTCAAAGCGAGAGAGGATCCACATAATCGCAATTCCTATTAGTCCGCGAATCAGCTGAGTGCGAAATAGACTGGTGGCCTCTCTCGCTGCACTGTCAAGCCCAGAATGTTTCGCATCGTAATAGGCCGAAGCATACGAGGCTGAAAGCAGCATAACCAAGCCGATTGCCACCAGTAGCAAAACCAGCATAAGAAAGGGCAAGTCCATAGGACCTCGCACTAGCTTTTTTTCAATTGGATCTTCCCTATTCTTTCTTGCCAAAACTTACCCTCCTCAGGGAACGGTTCACGACGGCAGTGACGGATAACGGTTCATCACACCCAAAAAGCCAAGAATGCAGCACAGCAACGTGATGCCTGTAAATACAAAAAACAACTTTTTTTCACTCCAGCCACCCATTTCAAAATGGTGATGCAGTGGTGCCATACGGAAAATGCGCTTGCCATGGGTTGCTTTAAAATACGTAATCTGAATAATATCTGACAGGGTTTCGGCAATATAGATAATCCCAATTAGGATTAAGATAAGAGGCATATCCATGCTAAAGGCCATGCCGCACACGGTTCCTCCCAGGAAAAGAGCTCCCGTATCCCCCATAAATACCTTAGCCGGATGAAGATTATAGATTAAAAATCCCAGCAGTGCACCCAAAAGAGCTGCCGCAAAAATCGCAACCGCCGCTCCCTCCGCCCGGTGCCAACACAACACGCTGTGGGCACCCACAAGGGCAAAAAAACCACATACCGGAAGCGTCACACCAGCGGCAAGACCGTCCACTCCATCGGTGATATTAACCGCATTCACCGTGCCTACCATAACAAAAGCAGCAAACACCATATAGCTCGGCCAGCCAAGGACAATTGTTTTACCCCAAAACGGGATGTACAACGTTGGGGTAATGATTCCGGCCTGACGCAGCAACAGCACAAAGAGCCCTGCTGCAAGCAGTTGCAGTGCAAATTTCTGCCAAGCCCGCAGACCAGTATTCTCCTTCTTTTTCACTTTGGCGTAGTCGTCAACAAAACCAATCACACCAAAGACCGAAGAAAATAGTAAGATAAACAGAGGGCGAAGGTCTCCGCCAAGGAGACTTTTCCAATTCATTGCGACAATAGTCACGGCCACAGCAAGAATAAACATGATACCCCCCATTGTGGGTGTACCCTGCTTTGACAAATGCCAAGTGGGCCCATCTTCCTTAATCGACTGCCCTGCCTTGAGCCGGCGCAACACCGGCAAGAGCACCCGCCCAATCATTGCACTGAGCAAAAACCCAAGCAGTGTACTAATGACCAGCTTTGCAACCATAGAACAATCCCTCCGAAGCCTCTCTTTTTGTATCTCTAAAATGCCATTCTTTCAAACCCGACGTTTCCTAATCTCGCTGAGCCGTGTTGTCTCGAAAACTTACTTCCACCACGGTACCTGCGGGCACTTCCGCCCCCGCCTCGATGGACTGGGTAAAGGCCACCATGTTGGGTGCATTCTCTACCCCTGGCGCACGCATATAGAACCCTTTATTTTCCAGCTTTGCTTTTGCCGCACTATAGGTTAACCCAAAGACATCGGGCACCACCACTTTGGCATCGGGCTTTTGCTCCCCGAGGTACAGAATAACGCTACTACCCTTGGGAATCATCACATTGCTGGCAGGTACTTGGTCGGTTACCTTATCTCCACTACCCACCGTTTTAAATGTAAGCCCCACGGTGCTCTTGCTCAGGGCAGCCTGGGCCTGCTCGACCGTTTTCCCTTTCAGATTTGGCACAGAGACATCCCTTATATAGTTGTCCCCCTGTCGAGGAATTTCCATGTAGTCCAAAATGTCCTGCATCAATTCTTTCGCCATAAGGGCCGCCATAGAGGAGCCGCTGATGAAAATGCCATCCGCAGTTTGCTGTACCCCTTGCCTTGCAGGCTTTGGGTGGTCAAAGCCAACCAGCAGAATAAACTCCGGATCATCCGCCGGGGCAAAGCCTACAAAAGAAACAATAAGGTGTCCTTCCTCAGTTGTCTGGGATGTACCGGTTTTCCCGCCGATGCGGTAGCCCTCAATCCTGGCTGTCTTTCCTGTTCCTCCGCTGACCACACTCTCCATATAGCTGCGGACAATGGCAGAGGTCTCTTCGCTGATCACCTGCTTGACCACTTCTGTCTGCTGGTACTTAATCACACGGCCGTCTTGATCTGTAATCGACTGCACCACATAGGGGTTTACGAGATAGCCTCCATTGATGACAGCAGACAGACTAGTGAGCAGCCGAATGGGCGTAACGGTAAAGCGCTGGCCAAAGGACGCAGTCGCCAAGTTAACACCATTAAAGCTGTCTTGACTCCAGAAAATACCCTGCATCTCATTTTGCATGTCAATGCCGGTTTTTGAAAGTATGCCAAAGTCGTTCATATAACGGTAGAAGAGGGGAACACCAATTCTCTGGCCGATTTCAATCAGGGCAGGGTTGCAGGAGTTCATCAGCACCTTGCGGACATCCTGGGTGCCATGCCCCTTTCTATTGTTGCAATAAATAAGATCTTTATGGCCCGGAACCAGAATGGACCCCCCGCAGGTAAAGCCGTCTGTCTCTTGGATAACTCCCTCTTCTAACCCAATGGCAACGGGGATAGGCTTAAAGGTAGAACCTGGCTCATAGGTCGTATTAACAGCCTTGGAAGACCACTGCCGCTCCTGCTGATAGGAAAGCTCCGTCAAGTACTCCTCATATTTCTTATCATAGTCCTCCTGTGTGACCATGGGAGGCGTTGGCACATCCGGATCCTCAGAGGGAACCGGTGGCACGCCTATGCGGGCCTCCATCGCCTGAAGCTCCAGCTTCATGGCCTCAAGCTTCGCAGCGGCCATAGGGTCATGTACTTCATTTCGATTATTCAAATCGTAGTCCGGCAGACTGGCGATGGCGAGAACCGCTCCCGTTTTGGGGTTCATAACAATGCCAAAGGCACCATCCAACACATCAAACCGCTCGCTTCCCGTCTCCAACACTCTCTCCAGATAACGCTGAATATTTGAATCAATGGTCAGGTTTAAATTATAGCCATTCTGAGCCGCTATGTACGCATCATAATTGGAGGGCATATCTCCACCCGCTGCCGTGCTGGCTGTAATAATACGCCCAGTCTCCCCGGACAGCTCATTGTTATAAAGCGCCTCCAGCCCATAGGCTCCCTGCTCATCTTGATTCAAAAAGCCAATGAGATGGGAGGCCAGGTCATTGCCAGAGTAGTAACGCTTGGAGGTTTCTTTCAGATGCACACCTGGGTAAAGCTTATTCTCTGTGATAAACTCTTGAACCGGATCTGAAATGTTGTCCTCCACTTTTTTTGCAATGATAATGGATTCCGATTTTTCATTGGCCATCTTTTCCCACAGTTCAGCCTCATTGATTTTCAGGGTGACCGCCAAAAAACGAATCACTTCTTCAGTTGAGATTGGGGCCGTTTCCCCAGGCTTTAAAGGGGTTTCATCTATTTTCTTTTGTCTTGCAATGAGATCCTTTGGTGATATCACAACATTATTCACCGCTGCACTGATGGCAAGAGCGGTGCCTTTGCTGTCATAAATGGTGCCCCGATTCGCTGCCACCACTGTATCACTCATTTGGTTGCCTGCAGCTGCCTCCGCATAGCGGGCATAGTCCACAATTTGGATCTGCCAAAGCTTCCAAAAAAGAACAAGAAATGTAACGACCCCAACCATGAGCATCAAACCAAAGGCACGCCGGGACATGATTGGTGCAGACCTGCGCTGCTTCTTTGACTGTTTTGCCTTCTTCATTTGATTCACGGGGGTCACCTTCCTTTGAAACAGAGCTTTCCACAGATAAGCTGGCACAAAGCCCTAAAAAACAACAATTTATTCATGTATGACAGCTAGTAGGCGCAAGAAAACCAATCTTTTCTTGCGCCTTGGAATTTCTTTTTCATATGTGTGTATCTCGGTATTAAAACAGCGCCCCGATTGCAGAAAAGATATCACGAATACCAGCCAGGATACTACTCCCAAAGCCCTGGTTTTCGTAGTATTCCACCGCATCCGGTTCGGCCAAGCTAATGGTCTCAATTTGACTCCCCTGGGGCTTCATCATCTGGCCACTGGCTAAAAACTCTTGCTCAATGGCATTTAAGTCATAGGCTCTTTCATATTGCGTAAGCAGCTTCATCTCTTTTTCCTGCAAGCTACTCAGTTGTCCACGCAGATCGCCCGCTGCGTCGCTTACAACCATAAGGTTCGCATACTGGTTGAGTAACACCACCGCCATCAGGCAGACAGCAAATATGCCCACCACCGCAAAGGGAGCAATCTTCCCAGGTTCCCGCACTGCAAGGTCTAACTGCTTGCGTACACGGCGACGCTTCCGCTCCCGGCTCTTGCGAATGGGCTCTTCCTCCACACGCTCCAGCTTTCTGGCTGCGTTTCCATCATAGCCAGGCACATAGCCAGAAGGGTATCTATTCAGTTCTTGATCGCTACGTCTTCTATTAGTAGACAATACGCTCACCCCAAATTCGTCTCCGGCGACACAAACGCCGCGCACAATTCCTACAGGAACAGCAAGCACCCACGGATCACCTGCTCTCCTAAAAAAACAGACTACAGGCCCTGCTTATATTTTTTCCGCAACACGCAGCTTTGCGCTGCGAGCCCTCGGATTTTCTTCTAACTCATCCACACTGGGTAGTATGGGCTTTTTCGGCACCAGCCGGAGCAGTGGTTTTTTGCCACATACACAAACAGGGAACTCCGGCGGACAGGTACAGCCTTTGGCCGCTGCTGCCATCTCCTGCTTGACAATTCGATCTTCTAAGGAGTGGAAGGAAATGACCGCCAAGCGTCCACCCGGAACAAGCCTGGGTATCGCTTTTCGCAGCATGGTTCCAATGGCACCGAGTTCATCGTTCACTGCGATGCGAATGCCCTGGAAGCTTCTTTTCGCAGGGTGCTGCTTCTCCCGCAGAGCTGAAGCTGGCATTGCCCCTCGAATCACATCCACCAGTTCAAAGGTGGTCTCAATGGGCTTTTGCTCTCGCTTGCGAACAATGGCCCCCGCAATGCGACCGGCAAAGCGCTCTTCCCCATACTGATATAAAATACGCCGCAGTTCCTCTTCCGACCACTCATTTATAATGATAGAGGCAGTGAGTGCATCATCCCGATTCATGCGCATATCCAAGGGGGCGTCTTTTTGATAGGAGAAGCCCCGCCCTGGGTCATCCAATTGGGGGGAGGAAACACCCAAATCAAACAGCATGCCATCCACCTGCCGGACCTTGGCCTCGTCTAAAAGCAGATCAAGTTGCTCAAAGTTTCCATGCAAAAAACTTACCTGATCTCGAAAGGGCTCCATCACCCGTGCCCCTTCTTCCAGGGCCTGGCTGTCTCGGTCAATGCAAAGAAGTCTTCCACCCTTGCCCAGTTTTTTGGCAATCTGGAAGGAGTGTCCTCCCCTGCCAAACGTACCGTCCACATAAATCCCTTCCGGGTGAATGTTCAGTGCAGCAATGCACTCCTCCAGCAGCACCGGACGATGGCCATATTCTTTGTTCATTAGACCTCAAGGCCCTCCAATAACTGCGCCATCATTTCAGGAGTCATTTCATCCTGGGTCTGGCGCCATTTTTCCGCATCCCAAATTTCAGCACGGTTATGCACGCCGATAATCACTACCTCTTTTTCAAGGCCGGCATAGGTCCGCAGGATTTGCGGTATTACAATGCGTCCCTGGCTATCTGGCTCACACTTTACAGCGCTGGCAAACAGCGGCCGCATATGTTTTGACTTACTCATTGGCAGATTCGCAAATTTTTCTGTAAATATATTCCAGCTCTCCAGCGGATAAATGGCGAGGCAGTGGTCAATGCCCATGGCAAGATAGCAGATGCTGCCCAAGTCTTCCCGAAGCTTGGCAGGAACGAACAGACGCCCTTTGGCGTCCATATTATGTTCGTAGGTTCCCGTCACGCTCGCCAATGCAATTCCCTCCACTGGAGCTCCATTTCGCTCCACTTTACACCATTTCGCTCCACCAACTGTGTTTAGTATAAAGTTAACTCATTGAAATTGCAACTGTTTTTTATGTAAGAATGTATGTTTTTTTGTCTTTTTCTCCCTGCTTTCAGAATAAAGTTCGTTGGATGGAATTGCAATTGTGTGGAAACGAAGAAACGCCCTTGGTCGGGGCGTTTCTTGCTATATACTATATTTTGTTGTTCTCGTTTTTATGCCACTATATGTAGTCGCATGCATGCGTGTTTCATCAGATTTCATCCTCTTCCGCATCATACATCACACGGCTTGTGGATACCCCAGCCCCAAGGGCACTGCGAAACTTCGCTCGAGAGTGTTTTACTTCGTCATACGCGTCCGCCACAGCATCTTCCATGCGGCGCAGCGTATCCTCACAGTATTCATTGGCAGCCCGCTTGATCTGTCTGCTCTGTTCCTCAGCCCGAGCAATCATCTCTTCTGCCGCCCGTTTGGCCTCTGCAACCAGTGCATCTTCATTGAGCATACGTCTCACGTGGTCTTCCGCCGTCTGACGAATGCCATCTGCCTCTCGCTTAGCGGAAGCAATGTAATCATTCTTGTTCGCCATCAGGTCTTTCGCTTTTTTCAGTTCCACAGGAAAGCGAGCCTTGATATCATCCAAAATATCCAATGCCTTGTCCCGCTCCAACATGCATCGATCGCTGCTCAGGGGAACATTTTTGGCTTCGTCAATCATCTCATACAGTAGATCAAACAGTTCTTCTACGTTACTTGCCATGGCATTCACCTCGTTTTTCATTCATCTTTCTTCTTACATCTTCGATAATCTCCCGTGGGAGTACATCATCAAGATTGGCATTATACCGGGCCAATTCCTTGACCACAGTGGAACTCAAATAACTATACTTCTGGCCAGATGGAAAGAACACCGTGTCCAGCTCCGGATTCAAAGAGCTATTCACAATCGCCATCTGTACTTCCGCTTCAAAGTCAGAAACCTGGCGGAGTCCCTTTACCAGAACCCTAGCCTCACGCACCTTTGCGTACTCAGACAGTAGACCTGCATACAGGTCGACCTCTACATTGGGCAGGCCTTCCACCGCCTTGCGCAGCAGTTCCACCCGCTCCGGTGGTGTGAAAATACCATTCTTTTCTGAATTTACCATAACGCAGACAATTAATCTGTCGAAGGCGATGGCCGCCCGCTTAATAATATTCAGATGACCCAGGGTGACCGGATCAAAACTACCGGGATAAATTGCTGTTCTCATTCCTGTTCGCTCCTTGTGCCAGTCTTACTGCCCATTGTCAGGGCGGCGTCGGTACACGGCAACGCTAACCTTACCATACCGATATTCCTTTTTCAGCTCATAGGGCTGTGGCACTTCAGGCCAGCTATATCCAGAAGTATTTTCGCATACAATTATACCATGTTCCGAAATCTTGTCAATCCTTGTAATCGTTTGTAACGCTTTTTTTATTATTTCACTGTCATATGGCGGGTCAAGAAAGACCAAATCATAGGTGTCTTGACTCCGGCTCAGGTAGGCCAAATAGTCCCCCTGGACCACCTGTGCCCTCTCCTCCAGCTGGCAGTGGGCCAAGTTTTCCTTCACGAGAGAAATGGCCTGTTTGGATACATCCACAAAGGTGCAATGGGCCGCTCCACGAGAAAGTGCCTCGATGCCCATTTGCCCTGTCCCGGCGAAGAGGTCCAAAACCCGTCGCCCTTCAATATCAAACTGTATAGCGCTGAAGACAGCCTCTTTCACCATGTCTGTCGTTGGGCGAATCTCCATCCCATTGGGCTCTTTTAGCCTGCGCCCACGAGCGCTTCCGGTGATCACACGCATGGCGTTATCCCTCCCGTTTTTTCAAAAAATCATAGACCTTTTTTGCCGTTTTTTTCGGTACAACCTCTTCCAATTCTGAAAGGCTTGCTTCCTGCATTCCTTTTATACTTTTAAATTTTTTTAATAATTCTTTTCGCCGCACCTCTCCCACCCCGGGAATTTGTTCCAGTACAGATTTGTAACTATTTTTACTCCTCTGCTTATGGTGAAAGCCAATTGCGGCCTTATGAGTCTCCTCTTGAATCTGCCCAATGAGGGCAAACAGAGCTGGAATCTGCTGAATTCCAATCTCCTCTCCCTCCGGCGTCATCAGTGCCCGGGTGCGGTGTTTGTTATCCTTCACCATACCAAATACCGGAATGGCAAGGCCCAGTCTCTCCTGCACTTCTTGGGCTACCCGGGCATGCTCCCGCCCACCATCAATGAGCAGCAAGTCCGGGCGTGCCTCGGCAAAGTTGGCATCCCCCTTTGCGTCCCGTTGAAACCGCCGCTCCAACACCTGATCCATGGAGCGATAATCATCAGGGCCAGTGAGGTCCCGCAGCTTAAAGTACCGATACTGCCCCTTTTTGGGTTTGCCGTCTACAAACACCGTCATGGCGGCGACAATATCCGATGCTCCGGTATTGGAAATATCGTAGGCCTCAATGCGATGGGGAGGGGCTGGAATATCCAGCAGTTGGGCCAACAAAAGTAAAAGCTTTCTGGTCTTCTCTTCCTTGGTGGTGGCACGCAGGCAATCCTCCCGGGCGTTACCCTGGGCTAAACGCAGCAACTCCATCTTTTCGCCCCGTTTGGGGGTAAACAGCTGCACCCGATTTCCCGCCTGCTCTGATAGCAGCCGCTCCAAACCCTCCCGATCTTCCAGTTCAAATGGCAGAAGGATTTGCCCGGGGGGCATGGTTCGGCCTGTATAGTATTGCTTCACAAAGGCCGAGAGAATATCCTCTTGTTTTTCTTGCTGCACCGATAGGAGTTCAGTATCTTTACTTGCCAGCTGTCCACCCTCATAATGCAGCACAGACACCGCCGTTTTGGCCGTGTCTTGATAGAGACCAATCACATCCGTATCATGGAGTCGGCCCGTGACCACCTTCTGCCGCTTGCCCAGCATCTCAATGGCCCGAAGGCGATCTCGCAAAACAGCCGCCTTTTCAAAGGCCAGCTCTTCCGCCGCCCGGTTCATCTCCTCACGCATCTCCCGCTCAACCTCGCCAAACTTACCCTCTAATAGGCGCACCGCTTGGCGAATCGCCTCGTCGTGCTGGGCCTTTTCCCGGTCAGGACGGCAGTAGCCATCACACTGGCCCATATGGTAGTTCAGGCAGGGGCGCTCTTTGCCAATGTCCCTGGGAAAAATCCGACTACAGGCCGGCAGTTTCAAGGCAAGGGTAAGGGCATCCACAATCTCTTGGCTTTTCTTTCTCCCACCAAAGGGGCCAAAGTATTTGGCGCCATCTTCTGCCACATGACTAACCAGGGAAAAGCGGGGGTAGGCCTCTTCGAGAGAAAGACGGATATAGGGGTATCCCTTTCCGTCTTTCAATAGAATGTTATAGCGGGGCATATGCCGCTTAATCAGAGCGCACTCCAGCACCAGAGCCTCAAACTCCGAGCCCGCCACAATCACATCAAAGTGATCGATCTGGGAAACCATGGCTCTGGTTTTTTCTGTGTGCCCCGCCGCATCTTGAAAGTACTGAGAAACCCGGTTGCGCAAGGCCTTTGCTTTGCCCACATATATAATTGTATCGTCCTTATCCGCCATAAGGTAAACCCCAGGCAGTAGGGGCAGGCTATGGGCCTTTGCTTTCAGTTCCTCAAATATCATGGTTCCAGTTCCCTTTTGAAGCCCTTTTCTCGTTATATTTTGCCTTTATAACACCAAAAAAGCGCCGCAGATATGCAGCGCCTTTAGAGTGCTTTGTTAGTCGGCAAAATCAGAGCTGATCAGATCAACCAGCGCATCGATTGCATCTTTTTCGTCGGGGCCATCGGCAATAAGGTCGATGGTACTGCCTTTGATAATGCCCAGAGAGAGAACGCCCAAAAGGCTCTTGGCATTGACTCTGTGCTCATCCTTCTCCACCCAGATGGTACTTTTAAACTCATTGGCCTTCTGGATGAAAAATGTAGCGGGCCTTGCATGTAGACCAACCTGATTGTTCACAGTTGCCTGCTTAATATACATAATTGTCCCTCCAAAGTATTCTTTCCCTTGTCACTGTACCATTAGAATACCAAATTTTCAGTTGCCAGTCAATGGCTATTTATGCGAAGAAATACAAAAATCCCACTATCTTTCAGGGAGATACATTTGTCCTTCTATCACCTATTTTAATTCCACCACTGTTACACCGTCTTCCCCCTCACCGTAGCGGCCAAGGCGAAAGCTTTTCACAGTTTTCGTCCGTTTGAGCAGTTGGTGTACCGCCTTGCGCACCGCCCCGGTTCCCTTGCCGTGGATGATGGTTACCTGGTTGAGATTCCCCAGCATAGCCTGGTCCAAAAATTGGGCCGCTGCCATCTCAGCCTCATCCGTAGTCATCCCCCGCAGGTCAACCTCCGCCGAAGCGCCCAAGGAGCGGAGCTTATGCTCTGCTTTTTGGACAAAGCGCTTGGTCTCCTTCTGGGTTTGGGATTCTCCCTCCACAACCCGCACTTCCTCCTGCTTGGCCGTTACCCGCAGAATTCCTGCCTGGAGCTGCAGCAGACCATCTTTGTTGACGGACAGGACTGTTGCCTGGGTGCCCATTTTGAGCAGATCCACCGTATCTCCCGCCACCGCAGGGCGCACCATGGGTGGTGGTGCCTCTTCTTTTTTTGCTCCAAGCTGGTTTTCCGCCTCATTGAGTCGCTGGCGCAGACCGGCCCTTCGGGCATTGGTTTCCTGCCAGTCGGCACTTTTTTCCTGCTGGCGACGTAGTTCCTTCAGCTCCTGGAATACCTCATCAGAAGTTCTTCGGGCCTCTGCCAGAATTGCCTCCGCCTCTGCCCGGGCTTTCTCCACCGCTTTTTCCCGTTCCTTTTCCACTTCTGCCTTGTAGTTCTGGGCCTTGCGGGCCGCAACCTCCATTTCCCTGCGCAGTGCTGCCGCATCTTCCCGTTCCTTCTCCATAGCTTGCCGCTGCTCATCTAAGCGGGTAAGCACGTCTTCAAAGCGGATATTCTCTGCATCCATTCGCTCGTTGGCCGTTTGAATGATGTCCATAGGCAGCCCCAAGCGCTGAGAAATGGCAAAGGCATTGGACTTACCGGGAATGCCGATAATCAGGCGATAGGTGGGAGCTAAGGTCTCCACATTGAACTCGCAGGAGGCATTGCGCACCACTGGGGTGGTCATGGCATATACCTTTAGTTCTGCATAGTGGGTTGTGGCCACCACCAGTGCCCCCAACTGCCGCACCCGCTCAATAATGGCCGCCGCCAGGGCAGCGCCCTCAACCGGGTCTGTTCCCGCACACAGTTCATCAAAGAGCACTAGACTGCGCTCGTCTGTCTGCTCTAGCATCTGCACAATATTGGTCATATGGGCCGAGAAGGTAGAGAGGGACTGGGCAATGGACTGCTCATCCCCGATATCCGCCCACACATGGGAGCAGACGGCAATCGTGCTGCCATCCTTCACCGGGATGTGCAGACCGCACTGGGTCATAATCGTCAATAGACCAATGGTTTTTAGGGTAACGGTTTTGCCCCCGGTGTTGGGACCGGTAATCATCATGGTATCAAAATCTTGCCCTAGAATCAAATCGTTGGGCACCGCCGTCTTTGGGTCCAGCAGAGGATGGCGGGCACCTTTTAGATAAATGCTTTTTTCCGAGAGCTCCGGCTGTCTTCCCTGCATGGCGATGGCCAGCTTACCACGGGCAAAGATTAGATCCAAAAAGATGAGCAGCCGATAGTCCTCTGAAATTTCATCCTTGCAGGCCGCCGCCTGGGCAGAGAGCTCGGCTAAAATCCGCTCAATTTCCTTTTCCTCTCGAGCCAAAAGCTCCTTGAGCTCATTATTGGCTTTGACCACGCCCATGGGCTCCACAAAAAAGGTGGACACGGAACCAGACACATCATGAACCAGGCCCGGAATATCATTCTTATGCTCCGACTTCACCGGCACCACATAGCGACCAGAGCGCTGGGTGATGATATTCTCCTGCAAATACTTGGCCTGGGAGGAGGATAGAATCTTTTGCAGAATATCCCGCACCTTGCCGGCGGTTGCCCGAATGTGCCTGCGAATAGAAGCCAGCTCCGGGCTTGCTGCATCGGCAATTTCATTCTCCCCCACAATGGAGGTGGTGATTCGTTCCTCTAAGTTTCGATTGCTGTGGAGCCCACGAAAGAGATGGTCGATCACCGTCTTTTCTCCCTCTCCCTCCCCGTAGTCCTTGGCGTTTCGAGCCGCCCTTAATACCGCCGCAATGGAGAGGAGCTCCCTTGTGTTCAGAGTTCCGCCCATATCGGCTCGCTGCAAACCGTGGGCCACCGGCTCCACTCCGGAAAAGGAGGGGCTGCCCTTTGTGTTCACAAAGTGAACGGCCGCCGCCGTCTCTTTCTGCCAGTAGGATACCTCATTGAGATCCGCCGAGGGGCGCAGGGCCAAGGCCCGCTCCTTCCCCTCTTGGGTCACTGCCCGGGCAGCCAAGAGCTCCAACACCCTTGGCAATTCTAAGGTTTTTATGGATTTTTCAAACAGGTCGGTCACTTGTCCACCTCCGTATTTTTTCCTTATTATGATATTGGGGATGTTAACTGCTTATAAAAGTCCAGGGTACGAAACCCCCGCTCTAATTGGGTCAACAGAAAAGCCTCTGCTACATCGGCCAGTATCTGCAAAGCCTTCGGGTCCAGCTGAAAGGAAAATAGCTTTTTCCCGTCTCCCCAGGCAATGTACCGCAGGGCAGCAAGTACCCCAGAGGGCAAGGGCATGGAAATCCCCTCTCCCACCTGTTCCCGGCAGGCGGCGCAGTGAAGAACACCCTCTCGCAGATGAAGGCGAGCCTGTTCCGGCTCAGCCTTTCCACAAACTGCGC
>JBHAQX010000179.1:0-9006 GCA_041830595.1 Evtepia sp. | reverse complement strand
GCCGAGGCCGCCCACGCCATGGTGCCCGAGTACGAGGGCAAGTACATCTACGCTGTGACCGGGGCTATGGAGACCGATATTTTCATCGGCGAGCTGATTGCAGCCATGGAGGCAGATGGCTCCTTGGAGGACACGGTGCTGGTCTTTTACGCCGATCACTACAACTACTACCTGATGGATGACGATCTGAACATGGAGCTCAAAGGGGTCTCCTGGATGGATTTGTTGCAGAAGACGGACTTTTTCATCTATTTCAAAGACAGACAGCCGGAAAAGATTGAAAAATTTACCTCTAGCTTGGACATTGTACCCACTTTGACGAACCTGTTTGGCCTAAAGGATGATGGGGCCGTTTACCTTGGAAACGATGCCTTTTCCCCCTACGGCAACTACGTGTTCTTTAGCAGCGGAAGCTGGTACGATGGGAACCGTTATTGGCGCAGTGGCTGGGAGATAACTGAGGAAATTGCCCAGCGCAACCAGGAGATCGATGAGATGTTCCGCATGGGGAATTTGATTCTTCAGGCCGACTATTTTTCTCTTCACAAGGATGAGACATAGTTGTTATGAAAGCAACGAGGACGGGGAAGAAGGAGCCTTCTTCCCTGTCCTCGTTTTCACACTCTTTGACCGAAAGTATTTTCCAAGATGGATTTTCCAAAAAAAGAAATTTTTGTAGAGAGGAGAGAAAAGGCAAAGAAAATGAAGTTAGAACCCTTGTTATGGGTATAAAACTTTGCTATAATGGGAACAATTTCTTTTTCATATAAGTGACGTCCGTTCACCGTGAAAACAGTCGAGGTTCTGTGATGAAGTATAAGCATTGGAAAACAGCAGCACGGCCGCAGCAGGCCTACGAACATCTGCTCCGAGAGGGTCTGCCTCCTCTGGTGGCATCGGTTCTCTGCGCCCGAGACCTGACCACCCTGGAGCAGGCCAGCACCTTTTTGTCCTGTCATTCAAAACTTCTCTGTGATCCCCTCCTGATGAAAGACATGGATTTGGCCGTGGCTCGCATTGAGGAGGCTTTGGAGAAAGGGGAAAAAATATCAGTCTACGGCGACTATGATGTAGACGGCATTACCTCCACCTGCCTACTCACCCATTACTTGCGCAGCAGGGGGGGGGACGGTGTGTTATTACATCCCTTGCCGCATGGACGAGGGCTACGGTGTGAGCCGAGAGGCCATCGATAGCCTAAAGGCGGAAGGGGTTTCTCTGATTATCACGGTAGACTGTGGTATTACCGCCTGCGATGAGGCGGACTACGCAAAGAGCCTGGGCATTGACATGGTGATCACCGACCATCATGCCTGCAAAGAGGAACTACCTAAGGCAGTTGCCGTGGTGGATCCCCACCGGAAAGACTGCCCCTACCCCTTTAAGGAACTGGCAGGCGTGGGTGTGGCCCTTAAGCTGGTCCTAGCCATGGAGGGACCGGAGCGCACCCGTCAGGTGCTGGACACCTACGCCGACTTGGCGGCGGTGGGTACGGTGGCCGATGTGATGAAGCTTTTGGGTGAGAACCGTGCCCTGGTGCATCTGGGTCTGGAACAGCTGAAAAAGACACAGCGGCCCGGACTGTCTGCCCTGATGACAGAGGCCGGCACCAATGCCCCAAGTCTGACCGCTACCACCGTTGGCTTTTGTCTGGCCCCCCGCATCAATGCGGCCGGGCGCATGGGCAAGGCCCAGATTGCGGCGGAGCTGATTTTAACCCAGCAGGAGGATACGGCTCGGAACCTGTCTCGTGAGCTTTGCGACCTAAACCGGGAGCGCCAGGCCGTGGAACTGGAGATTTTTAATCAGTGCACGGCCCAGCTGGATCAGATGCCTCGGGTGGACAGTGTGGTACTGGCCGATGAGGCCTGGCACCAGGGTGTGGTGGGGATTGTAGCCAGCCGTTTGTCTGAGCGCTATGCCTGTCCCGCCTTTATGATTTGCCTGCAGGAGGGCAAGGGGAAAGGCTCCTGCCGCTCCTATGGGGGCTTTAATCTCTTTGAGGCCTTAGAGCGTTGCCAGGATTTGCTGGAGGGCTATGGCGGCCACGCTTTGGCCGCAGGCTTTACCATTTTGGAGGAGAACATTCCCGCCTTTCGGGAGCGGATGGATGCCCTGGTGGCGGAAAAGACCGGGGGAGAAGAGCTGGTCTCTACCCTGGAGATTGATGCACGGATTGACGATGTGTCCCTGCTCACGGTAGAGGAAGTGGAAAAGCTATCCATGCTGGAGCCCTACGGCAATGGGAATCCCAAGCCCATCTTTTCTCTGTTGGGGGCAACGGTGACCTATATGAGCGATGTGGGGGGCGGCCGCCACCTAAAAATGCGAGTGGCCCTGGACGGTCGCAACTTAGAAGTGATTTTCTTTTCCATGACAAAGACTCAGACGGGCCTTCGTGTGGGGGACAAGGTGGATTTGGCCTTCTATCCCCAGATCAACGAATACAGAGGGTCCCGCAGTGTACAGCTGCACATGGTGGACCTGGAAAAGGTCTCCGTAGAAGAGACGGAGGAAGAGCTGTTTACCCGCTTTATGCAGGGGGACACCCTCCACCCCCTGGGGGCGGATCACCTCCTGCCCCGGCGAGAGGAATTTGTGACCCTGTGGCGCTATCTCAAGCAGTGTGGAGGCAAGGTCGAGGGAACCCTGGAGGGCCTGGCCAAAAGTGTGGCAGCCTTGGGCATACGGGAATCTGCCGTGTGCGTACAGCTGTGCCTAGAGGTGCTGGCCGAGTGCGGCCTGGTGCAGATGGAGCGGGTTGACCAGCGGCTGCGAGTGCAGAGCCGAGCCCAGGCAGGGCAGAAAATGGACCTGGAGAAGGCGCCGTTGATGGTGCGCCTGCGCAGCATGGCCCGTGGGATTTGATTGGTCTTAAAGTGGACATGCAACCGGTGAGGCGGCACAAACTGTGCCCCCGCCGTGCTTCCAAAAAGCAGAACCAAGGGAGCCCAGAGTCCCTCTTTGGAGGGGAGGAAGGGCCAAAGGAAAGATATAAAGAGAAGGAGAGGAGGGAGAGCCATGACAAGCGGAAATCCGGATGATAGAAAAATTGGAACGAAAGAGCTGCCCCAGTCTATGGAGGAGCGCTATGAGAAGCTAAAGGAAAAGGTGAAGGGCTATTTGCCCTCGGCTGATACGGAAAAACTGCGGGAATGCTTTGTGTTTGCAGACAGCCACCATGAAGGGCAGTTGCGCAAAGACGGCTCGCCCTTTGTCAGCCACCCACTTGCTGTGGCAGACCTTGTGGCAGATTTGGGCCTTGACGTGGAGTCGGTCATGGCGGCCCTGCTCCACGACACGGTGGAGGATACCAGCGCCACCTATGAGGATGTGGCTCATAAATTTGGAAAGACCGTGGCAGACCTTGTGGACGGGGTCACCAAGCTGACCCGTGTGCAGTATACCTCCAAAGAGGAGGAGCAGATGGAGAATCTGCGGAAGATGCTCATGGCCATGGCCAAGGACATTCGGGTCATTCTCATCAAAATCTGCGACAGACTTCACAACATCCGCACCATGGAGTATCAGTCCGAGCGCAAGCAGCGGGAAAAATCCCTGGAGACCTTGGAGATCTACACCCCCATTGCCCACCGTTTGGGCATGCAGCGGATGAAGTGGGAGATGGAGGACCTCTCCATCAAGTACTTAGACCCCATTGCCTACCAGGAAATTGTGGATGAGCTGAAGGTGCAGGTGGCCGCCCATGAGACCTTTATGACCACGGTGCAGAAGAGCATTGAAAAGCGCCTTGCCGATCAGCTGATTCGGGGCACGGTATATGGACGGGTGAAGCACATCTACTCCATTTACCGCAAACTCTTTATGCAAAACCGAGCCATGGGTGAAATTTTTGACCTCTATGCCTTTCGAGTCATTGTGGACGACATTCCCAGTTGCTACAACGTGCTGGGTGTGATTCATGACCTATATCGCCCGATTTTGGGCCGGTTCAAAGACTATATTGGCACGCCAAAGCCCAACCTCTACCAGTCCCTGCACACCACGGTGATTGGCACAGAGGGCATTCCCTTTGAGGTGCAGATCCGCACCTGGGAGATGCACCACACGGCGGAATACGGCGTGGCCGCTCACTGGAAGTATAAGCAGGGGCTGCACCCCACACAGGCAAAGGAGGAAGAAGAGGAGAGCTTTGCCTGGGTGCGCAACCTACTGGAGACCCAGCAGGATACCGATGCAGAGGAATATGTCCGCACCATGAAGGTGGACCTGTTCGCCGACGAGGTCTTTGTCTTTACCCCCCAGGGTGACGTAGTAAACCTCCCCGCCGGGGCGACCCCCATCGACTTTGCCTACCACATCCATTCCGCCATTGGAAACAGCATGGTAGGAGCCAAGGTAAACGGACGAATTGTCACCTTTGACTACAAGCTGCAGTCCGGGGAGATTGTGGAGGTTAGCACCTCCAAAACCGCCCGTGGCCCCAGCCGTGACTGGATGAAAACGGCCAAGAGTAATGAGGCCAAAACCAAGATTCGTCAGTGGTTCAAAAAAGAGAAGCGGGAAGAGAACATTGCCCACGGACGCAGCTCCTTTGAAGGGGAATTGCGACATCTGGGCCTGTCCATCGCGATGATTACGGGAGAAGAAGTGCTGCCTCGTGTGCTCAAGAAGCTGCGCTTTGGCTCCCTGGACGAGATGTATGCCGCCATCGGCTATGGTGGCGTATCCGGGCAGAAGTGTGCCAACCGAGCCCGGGAAGAGCTGGTGTACTTAAACCGCCTGCAGACGGAAAAGAATGCAGGGGCACAGAAAGAGGAAGACCAGGGACCCATCCATGTAGAGGCCGGGGTGGCCACCCCCAGTGGCGGACCAAAGCGGTCGGCCTCCGGGGTGATTGTGGAGGACATGACCGACTGCATGGTCAAGTTTGCCAAGTGCTGCACCCCTGTGCCGGGGGATGAGATTGTTGGGTTTATTACCCGGGGCTATGGGGTATCCGTCCACCGGGCCGATTGCCCCAATGCAGACCCCTCCCGCCAAACCCCCGAGGAGCGGGACCGTTGGGTGAAGGTGAGCTGGGATACGGAAAGCCAGAACACCTATAAAACGGCCCTGGAGATTACGGCAAAGGATCGAGACAACCTAACTCTCGATGTGGCCACGGCCCTGTCTGCGGCCAAACTGCGGGTGCTGACCCTGGCCGCCAACGCTCTGCCCGATGGCTATGCAAAAATCAGCCTGGTTTTAGAGGTGAAGTCCAGCGCCGATGTGAGCGCGGTGATGGGGAAACTGAGACAAATTTCCGAGGTAATTCAGGTGGTGCGGCTGCGGGGTTAAGGCCCTACCGCCCCACCTACCTAGGTGTAAACTCCAATAGTAAATGAGGAATGGCATCCATGAAGCTCCGATTTCAGCCCCTGCTCTTTGGCGGGGATATCAATGTGTACAGCGTAGCCCGGGCCTTTCATGAGGCCTATGGGGTGCGCGCTATCTGTTTTGGCAAGTTTCCCTCAGGCCCTGCCTTTGAGAGTGCCATTATCGACTACCGGGTCTGTGCCGAGAACGAAGATGCGGCCCACTTTTGTAGGAACGTGGAGGATGTTGCGAAAGAATTCTCCGATCGCACCGTGATTCTTGTGGCCTGCGGGGACAGCTATGTGAAGCTGGCCGCCGAGAACAAGGCCCACTTTCCCGAGAATGTCATCGCCCCCTATGCCCCCCCGGAGATGATCAATGAGCTGATTCACAAAGAGCGCTTTTACCAGCTGTGTGAAAAGTACGGCCTGGCCTATCCCGACACCTTTGTTTACCGCCGGGAGATGGGCACCCAGTTTGACCTGCCCTTTGATCCGCCCTTTATCGTCAAGCCCTCCAACGGTGTGGCCTACTGGGAGCATCCCTTTGAGGGGAACGAGAAGGTGTTTAAATGCGCCGACCGTGCCCAGCTGGAGCAGGTGCTGGACCGGGTGTATGCCTCCGGCTATCCCGACAGCATGATCATTCAGGACTTTATCCCAGGGGACGACAGCTATATGCGGGTGCTCACCAATTACTCCGATCAGACCGGAAAGGTGAAGCTGATGTGCCTGGGTCATGTGCTCCTGGAGGAGCATACCCCCCATGGCATTGGCAACCATGCCGTCATCTTAACCGAGGTGAACGATGAGCTGTGCGGCCAGATCCGGGGCTTTTTGGAGGAAATCGGCTTTACTGGTTTTTCAAACTTTGATATTAAATACGACCAGCGGGATAAGCGCTTTAAGGTCTTTGAGATCAACTGCCGCCAGGGGCGCAGCAATTACTACGTGACGGGGGCCGGCTACAACATTGCCCGCTTTTTGGTGGATGACTTCATTGAGGAGAAAACCATGCCCCTGGTGATTGCCGACAGCCCCAGCCTATGGCTGGTGGTGCCCAAAGCGGTGGCCTTTGACTACATCGTCTCCGACTATCACAAGGAGATGAAGGCTCTGATTCGCCGCAAGCGGGTGCGAAATCCCCTGGATTACGGGCCGGATCGGGCTCTGAAGCGGCGGATTCGACTGCTGAAAAACCGCCTGGGGCATATTCCAAAATTTCAGAAGTATTACGAGAAAAAGCACTGAGGAAACAGGGAAAGGCAGGTGCAGGATATGGAGCAGGAGGCAAGGCTGGGGGTTCTTGGGGGCATGGGTCCACAGGCAACTCAGATCTTTTACCAGCGGATTATCGACCGGACGGACGCCGCCACAGACCAGGAGCATGTGCCCACCCTCATCTGGAGTGACAGCATGATGCCCGACCGTACCGCCGCCCTCTTGGAGGGCCGTGGGGAGCAGGTCTTTGCTCGCTTATGCTCCGATGTGGGGCTATTGGAGTCCTGCGGGTGTACGGTGATTGCCATTCCCTGCAACACCTCCCACTATTTTCTCGATCGCCTGCAGGAAGAAACCACCATTCCCATTCTTCACATGATTCGGGAGACCGCCGCCAGGGTGAAGGCCATGGGCCTTCGGAAGGTGGGCATACTCGCCACTGACGGTACCGTACAGATGGGCCTGTATCAAACCGCCTGCCAGGAGCAGGGCCTTGTGGCACTGACCCCCTCTCATGAGATCCAAGAGCTAGTCATGTCGGTGATTTACGATGAGATTAAGCGGGGGGAGCCGGGGAGCCGGGAGAAGTTTTTGAAAATAGACCGGGCCATGCGGGCCATGGGCTGTGACGGGGTGATTCTGGGCTGTACCGAATTATCCGTGTTTCGCCACAACCACAGCCTGCCCGCCTTTTATGTAGATGCCATGGAGATTTTAGCGGAAGAGGCCATTGTGCGCTGCGGCAAGCCCCTGCGCAATATCTGAGGAACCTTCGCCAGAAACGAGGAATGTTATGACCATCCAGAATCTATCTGCCTACATAGACCTTTTGAAAAAGAGGGAGCTCCTGTCCCCTGGTGCATGGGAGCAGCTGCAGACCTTGGACCAGACTCGCCCGGTGCGTCTGGTCTCCTGCGATTCCCGCCAGGTGGAAGAGGGCACCCTCTTCATCTGCAAAGGGGCCCATTTTGAGCCTAAATTTTTAGAGGATGCCGTGGGAAAAGGAGCCTTTGTCTACCTTGCCCAGGAGCCCTATCCGGGGACTTCAGTTCCTTGTATTCAGGTAACCGACGTGCGCCTGGCCATGGCTCTATTTGCCGACTTTTATTTTGGGCATCCCAGCGGGCAGATGAACATCGTTGGGGTGACGGGCACCAAGGGCAAGTCCTCCAGCACCTATTACCTGAAATACATTTTTGACGAATATATGGCCGGCAAAAAGGGGAAGGAATCCGGCGTGATCTCCTCCATTGATACCTATGACGGAGTAGAGCGCTTTGAATCTCACCTGACCACCCCGGAACCTCTGGATTTGCAGCGCCACTTTCACAACGGAGTGGACAGCGGCATGGAATACCTGACCATGGAGGTGTCCAGTCAGGCTCTGAAGTATGACCGGGTGCTCAATGTGGAGTTTGCCGCTACGGTCTACCTAAACATCGGCATGGACCACATCTCCCCCATTGAACATCCCGATTTTGAGGACTACTTTGCATCAAAGCTTAAGATTTTTTCCAAGGGTCGGGTGGCCTGCGTGAATGTGGATGGGGACCACGCCCAGGAGGCCCTGGCCGCCGCCCGGCGGGACTGTCCAAAGGTGATTACCTTTTCCCAGACGGACCCGGAGGCAACGGTGTATGGGTCTCAGGTGAAGAAAAGCGGCAACGACATTCTGTTTCGGGTGAAGACGCCCCGGTTTAACCGGGAGTTTCGCCTGACCATGCCCGGGCTCTTCAACGTGGAGAATGCCCTGGCCGCCATTGCCGTGTGTGAAGGGTTGGGGATTCCGGAGCAGTACGTCTACGCCGGGCTGATGAAGGCCCGGGTGCCGGGACGTATGGAGATCTACACCAATGCCAACGAGAGAGTCATTGCCATTGTGGACTATGCCCACAACCGGCTGTCCTTTGAAAAGCTGTTCCAGTCCACCCGGGAGGAATACCCTGGCCGCCGCATTGTAACCGTATTCGGCTGCCCGGGGAAGAAGGCCTTTGACCGTCGGCGGGATCTGGGGGAAATCTCCGGGAAGTACTCCGACCTGGTGATTCTCACTGAGGAAGATGCGGGGGAGGAGCCGATCATCGACATCTGCCAGGACATTGCCCAGTATGTGGAGGCAGTGGGTGGCAACTATTCCATTGAGCCGGACCGGGGTGAGGCCATTCGCCAGGCGGTGATGGGCTGTGAAGTGCCTTCCGTTCTCCTCATCACTGGCAAAGGGGCGGAGACCAGACAGAAGCGGGGCATCGATTACATCCCCGTGCCCTCGGATGTGGAGTATGTGAAAGAGTACCTGCTGGAGTACGACGTAAAGCACGGCATGGACGGAATGAGCAAGGTACACAGCCTCTTGGAAGTGCTGCCCCAGCTGCGCCGCTGGGCGGGACAGACCATGGTGGTGAAATACGGCGGCAGCGTCCAGTCCGGTGAGGGCCTTGCGGCCATGGACAGCATTTTGCACGACGTG
>JBHAQX010000178.1:0-20514 GCA_041830595.1 Evtepia sp. | reverse complement strand
GTTGGATGTCTGCAATTTTTGATAAAAATGTTGGACTCTCGGGCCTCCACCGCCAACATTGAGATCGTCTCAAAAGAAGGCAAGCCCGGCATTGAAATCCATGTAAAACCTGGCACCAAAAATGAGTCTGTGCACATTCCTGTCATCATCACCCAGACTGGGTGGGAGGAACTGGTGTATAATGACTTTCATATTGGAGACGACTGTGATATTGTTATTGTAGCTGGCTGTGGCATACACAACAGTGGCAGTGATCGCACCCGTCACGATGGGGTACATACCTTTTATGTGGGGAAAAACTCCAAAGTGCAGTATGTAGAGAAGCACTACGGTGAGGGCGATGGAAACGGCGAACGGGTGATGAATCCCTCCACGGTGGTCTACCTGGAAGAGGGTTCCAGTTTGCAAATGGAAACATCCCAGCTTCGGGGAGTGGACTCCACCAATCGCAATACGACCGTTACCGTTGGTGCCGGGGCTGAGATGGTGATTACCGAAAAACTACTCACCCACGGAAAGCAGCATGCCCAATCGGAGATGGACATTGTCTTAGCGGGAGAAGGGGCCAGTACCCGTGTGATTTCCCGCTCTGTGGCGCAGGACGAGTCGGAGCAGGTGTTTTACCCCAGGGTGGTGGGTGAAACCAGTTGCTTTGGCCATGTACAGTGTGATGCCATTATTATGGACCAGGCAAAGGTGAAGGCCATTCCCGCCATCACCGCTAATCATATGGATGCGCAGTTGGTTCATGAGGCGGCGATCGGCCGCATTGCAGGCGACCAAATTTTGAAGCTGATGACCCTAGGACTAACGGAAGAAGAGGCTGAGGAGGAGATTCTCAATGGCTTCCTTCGCTGAGGAGAAGGACAACTCGAAAAAAGTAGATGTGGATACCATTGCCCAGGATCTTCTCAGTAAGGACTTGCGCACCGTGGATCCCTTTGCTAAAATACTAAATATGGAAGTGCTTTGGGCAGGGCCGGAAGAGGCCGAGGGGATCATGTATGTAAGCCCTCAGGTGTTAAACCCCTACGGAACGGTGCACGGTGGCTGTTTGGTTGCCCTGGCTGATTCCGTAGCCGGTCACAATATGGCCGCAGCGGGTAAACTCTGTGTGACCCAGGGCAGTACCGTTAACTTTTTAAATCCGGCCAACTGCAAAGAGGTGCGCTGTCGCTCGCGGATCCAAAAACTGGGCCGCCGAAACAGTGTGGTGGCGGTGGAGGCTTGGGACGAACAGGGAACCCTGCTGATCACAGCCTTGTTTACTTTTAGTACGATGAAGGAGATTCCACCCCATATCATTGCACCGGATGAAACCTTTTCAAGACTGAGTTTTATGGAAGAGTAAGTAGATAAGAGCAAAAAAATCCAGAGTAGCAAAAGCTACTCCGGATTTTTAGCGCTTACGATCGTGTTTGGATGACTCAGGTTGCCTGTGGACCGATTTTAGATATCCCACTCTTCGTAGTCTTCGGCATCCACGGGATAGCGACGGTTCCGTCTGGTTGCCAGTTGTTCGCGGATTGTGAGCATGGCGTCCGTAATGCGCTCAAAGTTGGCAAGGATACAGCAAACAACCGCAAGAGCGGCGAGGACAATAGCAGAGATCTTGAAAATAAGATTAGCAGCTTTCATGAGGAAACCTCCCTAATTTGAGTATATATTTCATTTTACACGATGAAATAGAAAAAAACAATTGCACAGATGTGAATTTTTATGCTTTTCAAAAAACATTACCCCAGAACGGTCGATGTTTGCGGAAATTTCGGCAGAAAGGACGGCACAAGATTATGAAGATTAAAAATGAATTGGGAACCATCCAGATGGCCGCAGATTTATTTACCACCATTACCGGCGCCGTGGCCACGAGCTGTTTTGGTGTCAAAGGAATGGCAGCCCGCTCGAAGAAAGATGGGCTGGTGCATCTTTTGCGTAGCGAATCCATGTCTCGTGGTGTTAAGGTAACTCTGTTAGAGGACGATACCGTCTCCATAGAACTGCATATTATTGTGGACAATGGCGTAAACCTTCATGCGGTGAGTGAAGCGATTATGAACGAGGTGCGCTATACGGTGAGCAAGCTAACCGGGGCCAAGGTGCAGAAAGTCGATGTGTATATCGACTCCATGGATATGGACTAAGCACGGCGGACGGAAAGAGAGGGTGTACGACCATGATAGAAGTGTTGGAAGGGGACCTGCTGGCGAGGATGTTCATTCACGCGTCAGCAGCTTTGAATAAAGAAAAGCAGGTCATCAATGAGCTGAATGTTTTTCCTGTGCCGGATGGCGATACCGGAACGAATATGAGTCTTACCATCGGCACAGCCGCCGCAGAGCTTAGAAAACAAGAGGCAAAGACGGTGGGAGAAGTGACCGGGATTACCGCCAATGCCATGCTCCGAGGTGCCAGGGGGAATTCGGGTGTTATTCTGTCTCTTTTGATTCGGGGCTTTGCGAAAACCGTAAAGGATATGGAGACCATAGATGGAACGGTTTTTGCCAGTGCCCTGTCCGCTGGGGTTGCGGCCGCCTATAAGGCCGTGATGAAGCCGGCCGAAGGGACGGTGCTCACCGTTTCTCGTGTGTCAGCCCAGCGGGCCCAGGAGGCCGCTGAAGAGAACCCTGCTGTGGAGTATGTGCTGGAGGAGACCATTCGTGCTGGCGAACAAGCCCTAGGGGAGACCGTGGAACAAAACCCGGTTTTGAAAAAAGCTGGGGTGGTAGATGCCGGTGGTATGGGCTATGTGATTATTCTGCAGGGCATGTTGGATGCCCTGCGGGGCCTACCCATGCCGGAGATCGGCGAGGAGGAAACGGACTCCAAGCAGGCCAATGTATTTCAGTCTTTTTCCAGTGAGGAAATTGCCTTCGGCTACTGCACAGAGTTTATTTGCTCCAGGGATACCGATAAGGACCCGGAGAAGATGAGAAGCTTTTTAAGTGAGCTGGGAGACAGTTTGGTATTGGTGGATGATGATGAAATTATTAAGGTTCACGTTCACACCAATCATCCTGGCAAAGTACTGGAGGAAGCTCTGAGCTATGGAGCTCTTCTTACGGTTAAAATTGAGAACATGCGAGAGCAGCATTCCGAAATACTGGAAACCGGGGCTGAGGAAGCAGATGTGATGGCAGAGCCGGAGAAGAAGTACGGCTTTGTGGTGGTCTGTGCTGGTAGTGGCCTGCGCAAGGTGTTTGAGGAGCTGGGAGCAGATGGGTTTATTAGTGGCGGACAGACCATGAATCCATCCACAGAGGATATTTTGCGGGAGATTAACCGCACCCCTTCCGAGATTGTATTTGTCTTGCCCAACAATAAAAACATCATTATGGCGGCTCAGCAGGCCAAGGAATTGGTGGAGAATAAAAAAGTCGTGGTGCTACCAACGGCAACGGTTCCCCAGGGGATTTCAGCTATGCTGAATATGGACTTTGAGGCCACAGAGTCGGAGAACATAGCCGCAATGGAAGCTGCGCTTACCCAGGTAACCACCTTAGAGGTGACCTATGCAGCAAGAAACTCGGAGTTTGATGGTGTAGCCATCAAAGAGGGCGACTATTTGGCGCTGAAGGACAATGGCCTTTTTGCCACAGATGCAAATCTGGACCAGCTGCTAGAGAAGATGGCAGAAGGGGCCGCCCAGCAGGCGGCCGAGTTCATCAATGTTTTCTATGGAGAAGGTGTGGAAAAGGAAGCGGCCCAGAAAGCTGCCGATGCGTTTCAGGCCGCTTGTCCCGATGCTGAAGTGACTCTTTTAGAAGGTGGACAGCCTGTGTATGCCTATTTGATTTCGGTAGAGTAAGAAATATTGAATAGCAAAAAGACCTGGGGAATTTTCCCCGGGTCTTTTTCTTCCTAAAAACAACAGGGGTATTGAAAAAAGACAAAGTTTTTAGCAATCGACAAAAAGGTTTTCTTCTTTTGAAAAATACTTGCTATACTACATCAAAAGAAAGAAAAGGAGAGTTATGATGAAAGACCGTTACCGAATATTATCCCATCACGCCTTCATAAAAGGGATTCTGTTTCTAATCTTTGGTTTGCTACTACTTCTTTGGCCAAGCCTTGTCCTAAATGGGTTTGTCTATGTTTTGGCAGGTGGTCTCATCTTGCTGGGTATTCCAGGTGTGCTGCAGTATTTTCAAAATGGGAAAGAAGAGGAGAAGCTCATGCCCTTGTTGCTGGGACTGCTTTTAATTGCAGCGGGTGTCGTGGCATTTTTCTTCATGAAGCAAATTATTGGAAGCCTGCCTACCTTTTTGGGTATGCTGTTGATCGTGGCTGTTGTCAATGATATGATACAGCGTATGAGGGATCGGACAAAGGGCCATGGAATCAAATCTTGGCAGGTTGTTGTCCATGTTTTACTGATTCTGGTTGCAATACTCATTATTTGGAATCCATTTGGCATAGATTTGATGTTGCGCATTTTTGGTGCAGCAGTCTGTTTGCTGGGTGTGGTAGAGTTTATCGACTTTAGAAGATACAGAAGGGCGTATGCGCTGCCTGAGCAAGA
This sequence comes from Evtepia sp., assembly GCA_041830595.1. GTDB lineage: Bacteria > Bacillota > Clostridia > Oscillospirales > Oscillospiraceae > Evtepia. Next base: position 15,992 of record JBHAQX010000178.1, on the reverse strand, counting down.
AAACACTGGGAAATAGATTTCACAATCTAACAAAGCATCGATTCAAAAGCAGTGAGGGACAACGTGCCTTGCTGCTTTTTCTATAATTTCCTTTGACACGGGCAGACGAAAAAGGTAACATAAGAAAAGTTATAAAAAGGTGGAGGCAACGACAATGATTCAAGAACTAGATGAAATAAAACTGGATAATCAGTATAAAAACTTTGAACCAGAAGGCCTGTCAAGTATAATTGCTTTTCATGGAAGAGGTATCTTGCTAGGGGAGAACGAAGGGATTTCCTACCCCACTTATGCCGAAGTTATGGCATGTACAGAAATGGAAGGCCAAAGGGCTGCCGAATGCCGCTATCTGTTTTCCATTGGCGAGCAGCGTTATTTTCTTTGGCAGGGAGAGGAACTGGAGCTAAAAGGATACCACTATGTGGACCTGTTCCCGTTTCGGAGCAGACGACCCCAGGACTTACTCTTCGCTGGAGCAACAGCATGGCATCTCGACCAGTGGTATCGGAGCAACCGGTTTTGTGGTGTTTGCGGCAGCTCTATGGAACATAGCGAGAAAGAACGGATGCTCCATTGCCCGAAATGCAATCATATGGTGTACCCAAGAATTGCCCCAGCCGTTATTGTTGGTGTTACGGATGACACAAGGCTGCTGATGACCAAATACGTGGGTCGAGAGTATACCCGCTATGCACTCATTGCCGGCTTTACTGAAATTGGGGAGACGGTGGAGGAGACGGTCATCCGTGAGGTGGAAGAAGAGGTGGGCCTGAAGGTAAAAAAGGTCAGCTATTACAAGAGCCAACCCTGGGGGTTTGACGGCTTACTTCTCATGGGCTTTTTTGCCGAAGTAGAAGATCCCACTGCTCCTATCTGCTTAGATGAGACGGAGTTATCCGTAGCCCATTGGGTGGAGGGTGCAGAGATTAAGGAGGAACCGGAGCAAATTAGTCTCACAGGAGAAATGATGCAGCAATTCAGAGCTTGGGCGATCAGACAAAAATAAAAAAGGATCTCTGGGACGTACACCCAGAGATCCTTTTTTATTTAGATAAAAGTCGGCCGTTTCAAAATTTCTATAACGGAGAGCTGAAGGCCGTCCACGGTAAATCGGATATCTAAATCCCGAAAGGCCATGCCGTAAATTCTTTCTGGATCGTTCTGATAGGGGGGGCGAGGATCCAGGGCCAAGAGCTGGCGAATGACAACGGCATCCTCGGGGGCTATGGTTGACAGCAGATGGTCGGGAATGGATACCTCCAGCAGTTCTTCCGGGGCATTGGGAGCAAATCCTCCGGTTGCCTCAGGATGACAATCCACATAAGGAATGTAGGGTTTGATATCATAGATGGGGCTACCATCCATCAGATCAGCTCCGGAGACATGAATGACAGTGCCCTCTTGGGGCGTAAGAGCGAGGCCCTCCAATTTCACGCAAGACAGCCCTAATGGATTGGGGCGAAATGGGGAGCGGGTGGCAAAGACACCCATGCGGACACTTCCGCCCAAGCGAGGAGGGCGAACCGTTGGCGACCAGCTCTTATGTTCCGAAAAACCCCAAATTAGCCACAGGTGAGAGAAATCTTCCAGCCCTCGTAGTGCCTCTGGGATGCGGTAATCAGGGGTAAACACAATGGTTGCCCGCAGTTCTTTCACCAGGCCGCTTTGCCGTGGGATGCCAAATTTATCCGGGAAATCCGTTTTAATATGTGCAATGGGATGGAGCGTGTCCATAAGCTAAGCCTCAACTTTCTGTTGCATATGCTCCAAATGAGCAGCGAGAAAGAGCTCGTACATGGGTTTAAGGGCCAAAAAGGTCTTTGCCAAGGTGGAGGAGAGGTCGGAAGAAAAGAGCAGAGCACAGTCTGTCTCTTCGTGGATAACAGCCAACGACTTCCGCTCAAGCCAGAGCTGCTTTTCCTTAGACTGCTGGGGATAACGAGGCCGCTTATACTCTTTCCCTACCAAGTGAAAATCGGGCAAAGCATCCAGGGCATTTTGAGCTGCCAAATAGCGCTGGTCGTCCCTCAGCACCCAAGTGCGGATGGTCTCCATTACCCCACCAGGGGCACTATAATAGCCAACGCCATAGCGAAATCCTCGGGGGGATAGCTCAAAAAAGAAAGCAGGATATTCCATGCCCTTTCCACGGCGGAAAATCAGCCACATAACGTCTCGAAAGATATAGGGATCTTTGGCATAGCGCATATCCCGCCAGATACGAGAAAGTGTTTTTCGTGGTGCGACGGTTATAAGGGGATCAATCTCTAGGGCGGTTTTGCTCAGAGTCATAGAGAGAGCCAGTAAGGGCTCTTCCACCAGTATTTTATATCTAGCCTTATTTTGCTGAAACCAAGGGCGGCTATTCTGCAGTAGGTTTTCTGTTAAAAAATCTAGGCTTTGTTCACTAAGGGTCATAAAGCGTAACCTCGTTTCTTTTGCATGATTCCCTTTCATCATATCCTTTTCTAAAAAAGAAAGCAAGTAGAGGGAACCCACCCTACAGGTGCAGGCAGAGGATTGTTCTTGCTGGCAGCAAAGTTTAAAGATAGAAAAGGAGCCTTCTGCGTAGTTTACAGGCTGCCGTATGCTGTTCGCCAGAAAGTGACAAATGAGAGAAGTAATTGTGATACAATTCTGAAAATGTATTTATTCGATCATTTGGATTTTATGACACAGAGTGAAGGAATCTGCCACATTGGAACCATTTGACCGGGAGAAAACATATTTTTTTCTATAGAATTGAGGTGAGCAAGCAGTGTTTGATGCATTCTTTCAAAATATTAAGACACCAATTCTCCTCTGCCAAGAGCCTGATATGCAAGTGGTTTATGGGAACCAGAGTGCCATTGACCTGCTTCGCTCTAAGGAAATGGCCAAAGCTGAAGATGGAGGAGATAAGAACATCTCCGGAAAACGATTGTTTCAAATTGCAGGGCAGGATATCAACGCTTTTATGGAAGAATTGGGAAACAAGGAGGAGATTGTCGGATTTGAAACAAAGCTTCATCTGTCCTGTGGGGAGAGCATACCTGTCACTCTTTCCGCAAACTGGATACATGTAGGCGAGAAGCGTTACTTGAAATTTTGTATTGATCCCGACCGGATGGAACAAATGCCGGAACGCCCTTCTGAGGTAATGATGGAGGCCTTTCAGGTGGTGTATAAGCAGGAGAGCAGCCAGGCATCCATTGAAAAACTATTAGATTTTTTGGGAAATTATTTTCATTTAGAGCATATTGTTGTCCGGGGTACAAAGGAAGGAAACATGTCCAGTCCCTATGATACGTGGTGGGCACCGAGTGTATCATCCATGGAAGAGACCCTGGCCGGCCTTTGGGATGAACGTGATTGCATCGTTCCCCTCGAAAAAGAAATTATGTTTGGTCAAGAGTTGGATGAGACTACAATCAGGCAGTTAAAACTGGATGGGAGGCAGCTACAAAGTTTTGTTGCCATGTTGATTCTGTCTCAGGGTGAGATTGTTGGTCACCTGAGTTTATATGGCAGAAACAAACCTGGCTTGAGTTGGAGTCAGGTGGAGCAGAAGCTGCTGCGCAACTTTGCTGATATGCTTGGGGCTCTCATCCGCAGGCGTAGCGTGGAGCGAAGCTTGCAGTACAGCCTGGAAATACTGAATACTGTAACAGATAACTTTGAAAATATCGCGCTAGTAACAGACATTCAAACGTCTGAAATTCTTTTTGCAAACAATGGATTTTCGGCAGCTGTCAATATTCCTGTGGAGCAACTGTATGGGAAAAACAGCACGACGTTACTTCGAAACCTTGGCCGCAAGCAAGAAGAAGATCCTCTCGGTATTATGTTAGACAAAAGTGGGAATGTGCGGGGAAAATATCACACATGGGAATTTAAAAACACCAGAAATGGAAAGTGGTACCTGGTACGAAATGCGATTATCCAGTGGATTGACGGACGAGATGTTCACATAGAAACCGCCACAGAGATTACCTACCAAAAAGAGCATGAGGCGGAGCTAGAATACGTCGCCTCTCGGGACATGATGACAGGTATGTATAATCGGGAATGGGGACGCAGGTTGATCGAGCGTCTCCTTGACCCAAATCGCCGAGGAAGAAAAGCCTCTCTGGTTTTTCTTGATATTGATGGGCTAAAGAAGGTCAACGATCAGTTTGGTCATGTAGCGGGAGATCATCTGATTCTGAACACCGTAAGCCTCATAAAATCCTGTATACGGCAGAGCGACATCATGATCCGTTGGGGTGGTGACGAGTTTGTTCTTGTCCTCAGAGCCAACGAAGAAGAAGCTGGCATCGTCCTTGAAAAGATAAAGCGAAGGGTAGAAGAGTTTAACCGCAGGAAAAAGAGTCTCTATAAGATTGGTTTTAGCCATGGCATTGTGGAGATTGGAGAGGAGAGCGCCCTTACGGTCAACAAGCTGATTGCCATAGCGGATGAACGGATGTATGCAGAAAAGGCGAAACTGCGGTATTCTTAAGATAAAAAATGGAAGAGAATATGCAACTTGGCAAAGAAAAACTTTCAACAAAAAAGTTAGATTCACTGAGGAATAATCCATTAACAAACTGTAAATCATAAAAAATGCAAGTTGACAAAAAAAAGATGCAATATTATAATGCTAATAGGTGAAAAACTTTGCATGAACCCAGTGGCCTCCTTACCCCATCGGATTCTCATTCAAAGGGCAAGTGCAGCCTTCGATACTGTCTGTATTGCCCACCGACTTTTGGCCTAGCCGGCACTGTGGCCAAAAATGGAACGAACAAGCAAGTTCATAATAAGAAAGCAGCCCTTGCAAAATGCAAGGGCTGCTTTCTTATTATGCGTTCCCAGGGGAAATAGCATGCATGTGGATGCTATGATGGGCCAATTGTTCCTGCTCCAAAGGGTCATGGGTAACCATGACAATGGTTCGCCCTTGGCGGTAGGTTTGCACAAGGACCATGGCCTGTTCCTTGCTCCTTGCATCCAGACCTGTAAAGGGCTCATCTAAGAGAAGAAGCTCAGCACTACTGAGCAGAGCCCTTGCGATAGCAACCCGCCGCTTCATACCCCCGGAGAGACTGTGCACAGGGACATAAAGGCTATCCTGGAGGCCCAACTGGGTGAGCAACTCTGCAGCGTGCAGCTTACCTGCTTGTCGTCCTTCGGGCAGAACCGCGGCAACATTTGAAACAGGGGAAAACCCCTCAAAGAGGCGGTGCTCCTGAAACAGAGCAGAAATGTGGGAAGGCACGCCTGTTATCTGACCCGAGTCAGGAGTTTCAAGGCCCAGTAACATACGCAGTAGGGTTGTTTTGCCGCAGCCGGAGGGGCCCAATAGACAGGTGATCTTGCCCTGGGCAAATGTGGCGGAGAAATCCCGCAGTACTTGTTTCTCACCAAAGGCTTTCCACAGATGGGATAGGGTGATATCAGTCATATACAAACCTCCGATAACCCATGTTCAGCAAAGAAAGAAAAAGCTTTTCAAATAAAACACTAACCAGTACAACAATGACAGTCCAAGCAAACAGCTCGGTGGTGTTTAAGTAGATTTTTGCATCATAAAACATGCGTCCAATCGAGCCGCTTGGAATGCCGATAATCTCTGCTGCGATTCCAGACTTCCAGGAAAGACCCAGTCCAACTCCGCAGGCGGAGTGTAAAAAGGGCTTGAGCTGAGGTAGCCAGAGATAGCGTATGCGCCGGGAAAGGGAGAGGTGAAATACCTGGACGCATTCCCGAAGCTGCGTATCCACAGATTTAACCCCCTGGAGAACATTGGTGTAGACCACCGGAAGAGTCATTAAGAAGGGAATAAAGATAGACAGGCGGTCAGAAGAGAGCCAAATGAGAAAGATGACGATAAAAGAGGCCACAGGAACCGACCGCACCATGAGCGCAAAGGGTTCCAGTAAAATTTCCAGCACTGAAAAGCGGCCGGCCAAGCTTCCAAAAACCAATCCGCAAACAAGGGCAATTAGAAAGCCTAGAACGATGCGCCAAAAACTATGCCATACAGTAGGCCAAAAACCAGGCTCAAGCCAAATGCCAAAAAGCCTTTGGGCAACGGAAAAAGGGCTGGGCAGCAGGAAAGACTGACCAACCAATAGAGCTAATATTTGCCAAAACAGCAGGGCCAGGGCAATGGCCCCGGCCCGCTGAATGAGGCGATTATGGAAGATAGTAGAACGCTTCATCCGGCAGTGTTCCTCCCACAGCCTTGGGATTTTGAGCATACAATACCTCCAGGTAACCAGACAGCGCCTTCTGCATCTCCTCCCCAGCTAAAAAGGTAATGTTGCAGTAGGGAATGGCCTTTTCCGCTACGGGGGCTTTTGCAATCTCGAACTGCTCCATCAGTTGAGCGGCTTCAGGAACATGCTCATTCACATAGGAGATAGACGCTTTGTAGGCCGTTAAAAAGTTTGCGACAGCTTCTGGATGCGCCTCGGCAAAGTCCTTTCGTACCACCAAAACGCCGGTAATCAGACTGCTGTCGGTGGATAAGGAATCCCACTCTTGGGTCAAATCAAGTGCAACTTGAAGGTTCTCCAGCTGGCTCTGGGCTGCGACCACATAGGGCTGTGGCAGCATAGCGATGCCGCCACTTTGGCCCAGAGCAGAGACCACCTCAGCGGGCTCACTCTTGAACTCAATGGTCACATCCTTGTCCGGATCCAGGCCATGAGAAGAGAGAAGGTAGCGAAGGGTGTATTCCGGCGTAGAGCCTTGCCCTGTGGCATAGATGGTTTTTGAGGCCAAATCCTCAATCGACGTAATCTCTTCGTCGCCCGTTGTGACAATGTAAAGAACGCCAAGGGTGTTGACGGCCAGAACCTGTAGTTCTCCTTGCGTCTGGTTATAGAGAACAGCGGCTAGATTTGCTGGAATGGAAGCCATATCCAAATCCCCCTGAATCAAAGAGGGGGTAAGCATGTCGGCAGTGGCGGCAAGGGTGAAGTCATAGGGTGCCGTGTCGAGAGTGGAGACACCTGTTTGCATCAGCTGCACCATGCCCATACCTGTGGGTCCTGTCATAGCGCCAATGCGAATGGGGGAGGCACCTTCCTCCCCGTTGGAGGAGTCAGATGGAGCTGTACGACTACAGCTGGTAAGAAGAAGAACCAGGAGGAGAGAAGCGAGGGTGAGGATACAGATTTTTTTCATGATAACATCACATGCTTTCTTCTAAAAATAAGGGACGCTGCCTATATAGAGATAATCCACCAAAATTAGTCGCCTAAGCGAATCATCTCATCAATACAGTGGCGAGCTTTCCCGATGACATCCTCAGAGAGATGGATTTCCTCCCCAGCCGCACCTAAAACGGCCCGGTAGACGTCTGCCAAAGTGGTTTTCCGCATTTCAGGACAAATAAGTGCAGCGGACAGGGGATAAAAGTTTTTATCCGGGCAGGCAAACTGGAGATGCTCCACAATGCTCAGTTCAGTGCCGATGATAAAGTCCTTTGCATCCGATGTTTCCGCATAGTCCATAATGCCGGTGGTGGAGCCCACATAGTCCGCAAGCTTAGCGACCTCAGCGGGGCATTCGGGGTGGACCAGCAGCAGGGCGCCAGGATGGGCCGCCCGGGCTTTTTCTACATCTGCCGCGGTCATTGCTGCGTGATAAGGGCAGCCGCCTTCTAAGAAGTCGATATTTTTTTCCGGCAGCTGCTCAGCCACATATTGAGCCAGATTTTTGTCGGGAATAAAGAGGATGTCCTTTTGAGGCAGCTTGCGGCAAATCTCCACGGCAGAGGCGGAGGTAACGCAGACATCGCAGATGGTCTTGAGTTCGGAGGTGGTGTTGATATAGCAGACCACAGCGTGGTTCGGGTAGTCTTTCTTAATGTGTTCAATCATAGCCCGATCCATTTGATCGGCCATGGGGCAGCCGGCTTCGGGATTGGCTAGGTAGACTTTCTTTTCAGGGGATAGCACCTTTGCGGTTTCGGCCATAAAGCGGACGCCGCACATAAGAATAGTTTTCTGGGGGGCCTTACTGGCCTGAAGGCTTAGTCCGTAGGAGTCTCCCTTATAGTCGGCAACTTCTAAAATCTCCTGCCCCTGATATACATGGGCGATGATGCAAATGTCCTTTTCCTTTTTCAGGCGGATGATTTCGGACTGCATTTCTTGAATGGTCATGGTTTGTCCTTCCTCGTGCGCTAGCACGGTATGATACGGTATAAACGCTAGTCTTGTCCCAGTTCCCAAGGAGAGAAGGGAGCGAGGAAACCGTTTTCCTCCAAAGCCTTCTCGATGAGATCCAGGCGCTCTTCACTCATGGCTTCTACCAGATGGTAATGGTAGCCGCCGGTGGCATTGCTCAAATGGCGGGATTGCCCGGAGCGCAGGGCGGTAATATATTCCTGCACATCTTGGCGGGAGCTGATGTTCATCTCAGCAGTGACCCGGCCATAAAATTTGTGGCTGATGCTTACGTTCTGGACTCGACCGCCCAGATCTACAATGAGGTTGAGCTCTTCCTCGGCCCCATCATCGGTGTGGCGCACTTTGAATTCTCTGGAATAGGTGGTTTCTAATTGCAGCAGATAGCCCCGGTAGGTGGAGATGATATTGGGGTGGGCAACCCGAATCACAGCCAAATCCTGTACAATAACCTGTCGGCTCACACCAAAGCGGGTGGCCAAATCTTTGGCAGCGATGGGTGTATCGGTCTCTTTTAAAACCGCCAGAATTTCTTTTCGTCTTTGATTTACAGTCAACGGCTCCCCCTCTTTTCATATTAGTTGTATTGCACTGCCTCAGATGGCACGCAGGTTTTTCATGGAAATATCTAGGATAGGAGCAGAGTGGGTTAAGGCACCACTGGAGATAAAGTCAAGGCCTAGGGAGGCGAGCTTTGCCAGGTTTTCTCGGGTTACATTGCCGGAACACTCGGTTTGGGCCCGGCCAGCGATGAGTTTCAAGGCCTTCTCCATGGTTTCAATGGACATATTGTCCAGCATAATAATGTCCGCCCCAGCGTCTACCGCCTCCTGCACCTGCTCTAAGGTCTCGGTTTCCACCTCGATTTTGCGGACAAAGGGGGCATAGGCCCTGGCCTGGGCGACAGCTTTGGCAATGCTTCCGGCGGCGGCGATGTGATTGTCCTTTAGCATCACGCCGTCAGATAGGTTATAGCGGTGGTTTTTGCCGCCCCCAACGGTAACGGCATATTTTTCAAAAATACGGTTATTGGGTGTGGTTTTTCTTGTATCAAGGAGTTGGGTGTTGCTGCCATCCAGCAGAGCAACCATCTGCCGGGTGTAGGAGGCAATGCCGCTCATGCGCTGTAAATAGTTCAGCGCCACCCGCTCGCCGGAGAGGAGCACCCGAATGTCTCCTGTCACGGTGGCCATGGTCTCGCCCTTTTTTACCCAGTCCCCGTCTTGGCAGTGCAGGGTAACGGTGGTATTGGGATCCAGCAGATGAAAGACCCGGGCGAACACAGGCAGACCTGCAATCACCCCGTCTTGCTTACAGATTAAATCCACCTGTCCTAGTGCAGCCTTTGGCATCACGGCATTGGTGGAAACGTCCTCCTGGGAGATGTCCTCCTGGAGGGCGAGACGAATTAAGTCATCCCCTTGTAGGAGTAATGTGATTTCATTCATGGTCAGCACCTGTCCTTTCTATGGCACGGAGCAGATCTTGTTTATACCCGGCAAAAAGGGCGCCTAGGTCTTGGTACTGGGAAAAGTCAAGTGAAATTGCTTTACAGGTCCCGCGGTGGGATTCTCCAAAGGCAATGTCCTCCGCTGCTCTTTGTGAGAAGACCAGGGCCTCCAACAGAGAGTTGCTTGCCAAGCGGTTGACCCCGTGTACCCCATTGCAGCTGGTTTCGCCACAGGCGTAGAGGCCCTTCATGCTGGCCTGGCTGGAGAGGTTTACCTGAATGCCCCCCATAAAGTAGTGTTGGGCCGGGACAACAGGGACCAAATCTTCCAGCACATTGATGCCCTGCTCTAGGCAGTGCTGATAGATGTTGGGGAAGTGATCCAGAATCGCTTCTCGCCCGATGGGACGCATATCCTCCCATACATGGGGTGTGCCATCCTTCTTCATCTGCTTCCAGATTTCTTTGGTCAGCTTGTCCCGGGGGAGCAGTTCATCGGTAAAGCGCTGCCCATTCTTGTCATAGAGTAGGGCACCCTCTCCCCGGACAGACTCGGAGATGAGAAAGCGGCGGCCGGGCACCGTGGTATACAGGGTGGTGGGATGAATCTGGATGTAATCCAGATTCTGCAATGCCACCCCATGCTTCATGGCAATGGCCAGAGCGTCCCCGGTGATGTGCTGATAGTTGGTGGTATTCTCGTAAAGACCACCCAGTCCGCCACAGCACAGAACCACAATGGGGGCAGTGATGGTACCGACTGTTCCGGCCTCATCCGCTACCACCAGGCCGGCGCAGCAGTTATCCTTTGAGATAAGGTCCACCATGGTTACCCGTTCGTGAATGGTCACATTGGGAAGGCTTTGCACATGCTCCAAGAGGCGGCTGGTAATCTCCTTGCCGGTGATATCCTTGTGGTAAAGGATGCGGGGGCGGGAATGAGCCCCCTCTTTGGTATAGGCGGGGGTTCCGTCGGCTGTTTCTTCAAAGCGCACACCCAGCTCAACCAGACGGTGGATGACCCTGCCGGAAAAGCGGATCATCTGGTCGACGGCTTGCCGGTCATTTTCATAGTGACCGGCCTTTAAGGTGTCCTCAAAGAAGTCGTTGTAATCCTCTTCTCCCCGCAGCACACAAATGCCGCCTTGGGCAAGGAAGGAGTCGGAAGCATCGGCACTTTCTTTGGTGATCATCCGAACTCGAAAGCGTTGGGGCAAATGCATGGCACAGAAGAGACCGGCGGCACCGGTTCCTACAATAATTACATCACAGGTTTCGTTCATAGTGTCATCTCACTTAGAAGATATATTTCCCGAAGGGATGAGAGCTGTGGCAGGGGAACAAAGGCCTTAGCCCTTGTATTGCAAGGGCTTGGGCCAAAATAGATCCAAGGTTCTATCTATTTTTTCGCCATTATAGCATAGCTGTTGTCAGATGACAAGACAGTTATCAAGATTACTGTAAATTTTATTTGGGCGGGCAATTTCTCCGATCGGCGCATTGTAAAAACCGGGAAGATGGTGTAGAATAAAAAACCATATCATACTTGACCACAAAAGGCGAATGACGCTTTAGAAAGCACTGGTGACAATATGCTGGATATCAATTTACACCCCCGATTTTGTGAAGCCCGCAGGCAGGCCATTGCAAGGGAATTTAGCCATCTAAACCCCCAACAGCAGGAGGGGGTACTCACGGTCCAGGGTCCCTTGCTCCTCTTGGCCGGCGCCGGAAGTGGCAAAACCACGGTGCTCATTAATCGCATTACCAATCTGCTGCGCTTTGGCAAAGGGTCCGACTCCCAAGAGGTTCCGGAGTGGGTAGAAAAGAGCGATTTGGTTTTTTTGGAGAACTACCAGGGCGGGGAAGAGAGCAGTCCGGAAGAACTGCTGCGTATGGAGCGGCTCTGTGCCCTAGAGCCTGTCCGCCCTTGGGAGATCATTGCCATTACCTTTACCAATAAGGCCGCCGGGGAGCTAAAGGAACGCCTGGAGCGCAGTGTAGGTCCTTCTGCCTTGGATGTCTGGGCGGCCACCTTCCACTCTGCCTGTGTGCGGATTTTGCGTCGTGAGATTGAGGTGATGGGCTTTCCCTCCTCTTTCACCATTTACGATACCGATGATTCTCTTCGGGTGATTAAGGCCTGCTTAAAAGAGCAAAATTTGGATGATAAGACCTTTCCACCTCGCATGCTTTTGTCTCAAATTTCAAAGGCAAAGGATGAGCTCTTAGACCCAGAGGAGCTTTTGCGGCGCAGCCGAGCCATGGGAGATATTCGCCAGGTGAAAATGGCAGAGATTTACCAATCCTATCAGCAGAAGTTGACTGGTGCCGGGGCCCTGGATTTCGATGATATCATATTGTATACCGTGCGTATCTTGCAGCAGTATCCGCAGGTGCGGGAGTACTATCAGAATAGGTTTCGCTATGTTTTGGTGGATGAATATCAAGACACCAACCACCTCCAGTATCTTTTGGCCACGCTGCTAGCCGGTGGTCGTAAGAATTTTTGTGTGGTGGGTGATGATGACCAGTCCATCTATCGTTTTCGTGGGGCGACGATTGAAAACATCCTCTCCTTTGAACAAGAATACCCCTCGGCTAGAGTAATTCGCTTAGAGCAAAACTATCGTTCCACAGGCAATATCTTGAGTGCAGCAAACAGCGTGATTGGAAACAACAAGGGGCGTAAGGGGAAAAATCTCTGGACCGAGCATCCCATGGGGATGCGGGTGCAGGTTTTTCAGGCCATGAACGAGCAGGATGAGGCCCTTCACGTGGCATCTATGATTCTCAAGGCCTATGCCCAGGGCCGGGCGTTTAAAGACAATGCGGTGCTCTATCGGATGAATGCCCAGTCGAACCAGTTGGAAATGGCCTTTAAGCGCAACAGTATTCCGTATAAAGTGATTGGTGGCTTTCGCTTTTTTGAGCGGGCTGAAATCAAGGACATGCTGGCCTACCTCTGTGTCATCCACAATCCTGAGGATGACCTGCGAGTAAACCGCATTATCAATGTGCCTCCACGGGGCATTGGTGCCAAGGCCATGGAGGCCGTGCAGTTGACCGCCTCCCAAGAAGGAATCTCCCTCTGGGGGGTACTTACCAGAATCGAGCAATACCCCCATTTGGCAAAGGTAGCAATGAAATTTCGTGTTTTTACCGATATGATCGAGAGGCTGCGGGACATGGCGCAGGTACTTCCCCTGCCGGAGCTTTATGAGGAGCTTTTACAGAGGAGCGGCTACACCCGCATGCTGGAAGAGAAGCAGGAGGACAATGCCACAAAGCTTGAGAACGTGAAGGAACTCAAATCGTCCATCTTGGGCTATTTGGAGAATGCAGTGGACCCGTCCCTCTTCGGCTTTTTAGATGAGGTGGCCCTCTATACCGATTTGGATAGCCAGGATGATAGTGAGAACTGTGTGACCATGATGACCATGCATGCGGCAAAAGGCTTGGAATTTCCGGCGGTGTTTGTGGTTGGCATGGAAGAGGGGATGTTTCCCGGATTTCGCTCCATTGGGGAGCAGGACGAGTTGGAGGAAGAGCGCCGACTGTGTTATGTAGCCATGACCCGGGCCCGGGAGGAACTTCACCTCACCTGTGCTGGGCAGCGTATGCTCTATGGCAAAACCTCTTCCAATCTGCCCTCCCGCTTTGTCAAAGAGATTCCAGAGGAGTACATCGAGGCAGATGGTCGGGACTATAAGTTCCAGAATCATGACGACTTTGAAGGCCAGTGGCAAAAACCAGCCCGAACCTATGGAACAGGGTTTTCTATGGCGGGAGAGGTGAAAAGTTATCGCAGCCAATCCCCCAGTTCCACGCCCAAGGAACGTGTCTCTTATCGTAGCCCACCGACGAAGAGTGGGCCCTTGCCCTCCTTTGCAAAGGGAGATATGGTAGAGCATGGGGCCTTTGGCAAGGGGATGATTCTTTCTCTCCAACCAATGGGGGGAGACGCATTGCTGGAGGTCGCCTTCGACAATGTAGGCACCAAGCGGCTGATGCTAAAGGCCGCAGCCCAGCACATGAAAAAGGTATAAAAAGCTGCCGTACTTGTTTTCGAGTACGGCAGCTTTTTATTGGCAATTCCCATTTTAGTTTCAGGCTTTGATTTAGGGTGATAACATGCACGTTCAATACGATTTTCGTCCACTCAGTCCAAATAATTTAGGCGCTCCAGTGCGTATTCAACTTTTTTCTAGCCACGGGTTCACCTCATAGCCATTTGCAACTACTGCTCTGGAATAGATTCCATCGGCTTGGGTAACGGCATAAGAACGAGCAAAATCCAGTAAAGGCAAACAATAGAGATGATTTTTGATATAAAAAGGAGCGCCATAGAATAAAACGTCATCGAATTACCTGAAAGCATATTCAGCATGGAAAAGACAGAATCGCCACCTGATAGGTCTATCCTATAGACATAAACATAGCAGAAATAGTCCAATGCCGCCAATACACAAGCTGAGATCACAAACATGAACAGAACGGGCTGCTCCTTTTGGGGGGTGATGTAACTCTCACCTTTGTTCCAAGTTTTGATGGAGAGAAAAATGACGAAACTCCAGAGTGAGAGTTCAATTAGTTGGGAAAACATAAACTCAATGAAAGGACCTATGTTAATAAAACTCAAAAGAGGATGAATGATGCCCATCTGAACCAGCTGAAGGGCGAAAAGAGAGAAAAAGAACAGCAATAATTTCAGTACAGAAAACCCTAGACGTTGCTGGGCAGGGGGATAACAAATCCAAAGAACGCAGCCCAATAAAATTGAGCATACTAAAGTTTGGGTTAACATTGCCCCAATCATCCTGGGTAACAATATAGAAAGAACCATGCATAGGATCGGCACCCACCAGGTTTTCTTTATCATATTTTTATCCCCACTCGCTCCTAGAATCGATAATCGAAACAATTTTGCATGACCGATTTAGCTTGTGGTATTTCAATTATATATGGAACCCACATGATTTGAGCTATCTGATCTTTTATTGTCAAAATGTTGCGCTCAGCTTTGGTATCATAGCTGCCTCACCATCGGTTGGCAGATCTATTACGGTTGATTTCCAAATTTCTTTTCCATCCGTATCATTTACACCAAAATACCAAGTAAAACTGACTGTATCATCGGAAAAAGTTATGGTATACTTTTGGTTTTTGAATGGAGTATAGCCGTCATCTCCACCGCCTGCCTGGCCAATCTGAGTTTCTTTACCATCAGGGCCCTGATAATAAACATCTGCACCGCTTCCAAGGAGTAAGTTCCACTCCCTGATTACTAGGCTAGCCTCCCGCCCTTCAATTGGAATGATCAGATCTTCATGATAGTCTGTCCAATCCGAAGAACCAAAAGACATTATGACAAAAAAGAGAAAACAACCATCATACAAATATAGGCCACAACACCAACATATCGAAGCTTACTTTTTTTCATAGTCGGTCACCCTTTCCCCCCCGAAAAAAAAGCTTCTCTCGTAAGCACTCTAAAGGTATATTATAGAGGCTTTTTTCGTCTTCAATTCCCATTCGTTGAAGTCATTTTATGGTTGGGCTATACCTTGTCGGAGAAATCCAGCCATATGATCTCCTCTGGTGGGGTAGAAGTTCCGCAAACGGTGGCCCACCAGTCCTCACCACTGTAAGACATATAGGTTAGACCAGCATCAGGAGCTGTCTCGCGAAAATGTTTTCCCAGACCTGTTCCTGTAAACTTGCAATAGGCCTCTTTCTTTGTCCATAGACTGTAGAAAGCAGGCCAGTCACCGCCCAAACGCTGAAAATGAGAGAATTCCTGATTAGAAAGGGCATAGGCAGGCAGGTCATCGCTGCGTGGGATTATCAGCTCAATGTCAACGCCAACTGGGGCATTGTCCATAGCACACACAACAAAAGGGCCGCTGTGGCTTAGACTGAAGTGCAAAGCGGGAAGCTCGGGGAAATAGGGCTTACCCTCCGTTGTGTAAGCTATTTTGGGGAGATCTTTTAGATCAAAGCTGCGCACAAGAGCTGCGGTTAAAAGGTCATGGGAATCACAGTTTTTTGAAGCAAATAGCTGCATAAGAACGCTCCTTCTATCGCAGAAATTAGGCCGCAAAATGGCTGCGCCTAGGAGGAATGGTAAAGAAAATTTTATAGAAGGCCAGAAAGCGCAGGAAAAGCTTGCCAATGGGTCGGTCAAGGTATTATAATGATATGCTGAAGTGAAACCATGTACGTTCCGCTAGGTCGCTACAACAAAAGGCAGGGTGTAGGACAAAGGTGGATAAACGTATTATACCATGCGAAAAGAAAAACATCTACGGTGGATGTGAAATGTAAAAGGTGTGTAACCCGGATGACAACAAATCTGATTGCAGAACATTTAACCTCAG
>JBHAQX010000177.1:0-2565 GCA_041830595.1 Evtepia sp. | reverse complement strand
TGATAGTCGTGGACAATGCCGCCGTCGGAGCAGATGGGCACGTAAATCCCCGTCTTTTCAAAATACTCCTGGCGGGCAGCCGCCACTTCAATGAGGGCTGTGGCTTGGCCACGGCCAATGCCCTTCTCCTCACGGGTGATGCAGATGGAACCGCCACCGATGCCCACCTTGACAAAGTCGGCTCCAGCCTCGGCCAGGTAGAGAAAGCCCTCTCGGTCTACCACGTTACCGGCGCCAACCTTAACCTTGTCGCCGTATTTACTGCGTACGAATTCCAAGGTGCGCTTTTGCCAGACGGTAAAGCCCTCAGAGGAGTCGATGCAGAGGATATCGGCCCCTGCCTCCACCAGTGCGGGAACACGCTCTTCATAGTCCAGGGTGTTGATGCCGGCACCTACCACGTAGCGCTTTTCCCCGTCCAGCAGCTCTAAGGGATTGTCCTTATGGGAGGAGTAGTCCTTCCGAAACACAAAGCTGGACAGAAGGCCGTTCTCATCCACAATGGGCAGGGCGTTGAGCTTATGCTCCCAGATGATGTCATTGGCCTGCTTTAGGGTGGTGGTCTTGGGGGCGGTGATCAGCTTCTCCACCGGTGTCATAAACTCCGACACCTTCGTATCCGTGGCCATACGGCTCACACGGTAATCCCGGCTGGTGACAAGGCCCATAAGCTTGCCGTTGGGGGTGCCGCTGTCGGTCACTGCCATGGTGGAGTGGCCGGTAATCTTGAGCAGGGCCAGCACGTCGGCTAGGGTGGAGTCGGGCTTTAGGTTTGAGTCGCTGGCCACAAAGCCGGCCTTGTAGCCCTTTGCCCGGGCCACCATCGCTGCCTCATTTTCAATGGACTGGGAGGCATAGATGAAGGCCACGCCTCCCACCTTGGCCAGAGCCACCGCCATCTTATCATCAGAAACCGATTGCATAATGGCAGAAGTAAGAGGAATGTTCAGGCTTAATGCAGGCTCCTCCCCCTTTTTGAACTTTACCATGGGCGTTTTGAGGGATACATTATCCGGACGACAGTCTTCCGAGCTGTAGCCGGGTATCAGCAAATACTCACTAAAGGTGCGAGAGGGTTCTGCGTAATAATGTGCCATTGTGTCGGCCTCCTTGTTCTTATTTAAAATACTGCACTGCGCTGGCGAAAAGCCCCATATCATAGTTGCCGGGCACGTTGCGGTACAGCCCTGTGCTGTACCGCTCGGTGTGCCCCATTTTACCAAAGACCCGGCCGTCAGGAGAGGAGATGCCCTCAATGGCAAGGACCGAGTTGTTTGGATTAAAGTGTACATCCTTGGTGGGTGTTCCGTCAAGGTCTGCATACTGGGTTGCAATCTGGCCTTTCTTTGCCATCTCTTCCAATACTCCTGCCGGAGCGAGGAAACGCCCCTCCCCGTGGGAGATGGGAACGGTATAAATCTCACCCGGTTGGCAGGCCATAAGCCAGGGAGAGAGATTCGAGGCAACCCTGGTATGGACAATGCGGGACTGATGGCGGCCGATGGAGTTATAGGTCAGGGTTGGGCAGTTCTCGTCCGTGTCCATAATCTCCCCGAAGGGCACAAGGCCCAGCTTCACCAGTGCCTGAAAGCCGTTGCAAACGCCACAGATCAGACCGTCCCGCTTATGGAGTAGTTCATTCACCTGTTCCTTCACTGCCCCGTTGCGGAAGAAGGAGGTGATGAATTTGGCCGAACCATCGGGCTCATCGCCCCCGGAAAAGCCGCCGGGAATGAATATCATCTGGGATTCTTTGATCTGCTGTGCCATGTAAGAAACCGACTGGGCAATCGCCTCAGGGCTTAGATTCCGAATCACCACAATCTCCGGCTGGGCACCTGCGGCAGCAAAGGCCTTAGCGGCGTCATACTCCGTGTTGGTGCCGGGAAATACGGGAATGAGCACCTTGGGTTTTGCGGATTTCACCACGGGCTTCGGCCAGCTTTCCACCGTTGTTGAAAAGGCAGGGATGGCCTCCTCCCCCTGGTCAATGTTACAGGGGTAGATGGGCTCCAGCTTGTCTTCATAGATTTGAAGCAGCTGGGAAAGAGGCAAGAAGCTGTCCTTGTAAGAGATGGAGGACTCTGCTGTTGTGGTACCCAAGAGGGTTCCCACGGTTTCTCCCTCCGCCATCTCCAGGACAAAGGAGCCGTAGGCGTAAGCGAAAAGGTCTTCCACGGGGATGTCAGGGTTTATAGTCAGGCCAATCTCGTTGCCAAAGGCCATTTTCATCACTGCCTCTGCCACGCCCCCATAGGTGGGTGTGTAGGCCGAGAGGACTTTTCCCTCCCGGTTGAGACGAATCACCTGGTCAAAGACGGCGAGCAGTGACTGGGCCTTGGGCAGCCCATCCTCTCCATGCTCCGGCCTGAGCCAGCAGACCTTGCTGCCCACCTTCTTAAATTCCGGTGAGAGGACATGGGAGAGTTCATCCGTAGTCACAGCGAAGGAGACCAGGGTGGGAGGCACATCCAGCTCCTCAAAGCTGCCGCTCATGGAGTCCTTACCACCAATGGCGGCAATGCCCAGTTCCATCTGGGCACGCAGGGCCCCCAGAAGGGCGGC
>JBHAQX010000176.1:0-13934 GCA_041830595.1 Evtepia sp. | reverse complement strand
GCGGCAAGAGAAGGGGGGATTGCCCCGGCTCTTCTCAATGGAGCCAACGAGGTGGCAGTTGCCCGCTTTTTGAACCGTGAAATTGGCTTTTTAGACATTCCCCGCTTGGTGGAGGCTGCTCTTTCTCTGGCCAATGGGGAACAAGTAATCACTCTGGATGACGTCTTTGCCGCAGATAAAAAGGCTAGAGAAATTGCTCAGGAAATTCCAGCTCAGTACTTAGCGGTTTAAATCTGGGCAAAACCCGAGAACAGGAAACTGTTCCCAAGTTGAGGTGAGTATATTGCTTTTTTTCATTATTGTAGCCATTCTCTTTTTTGGACTGCTGGTTGCCATCCACGAATGGGGTCACTTCATTGCAGCCAAACTTTTGGATGTGCAAGTAAATGAGTTTGCCATCGGCATGGGACCGCTACTTTGGTCCAGGCAGAAGGGGGAGACAAAGTACTCTCTGCGGGCCATTCCCATGGGGGGCTTTTGCGCCATGGAGGGAGAAGATGGCGAGGAGGAAGAAGGAGAGGATGCTACTCCCAATCCCCGGTCGTTTTCCAGCAAGTCTTTGTGGAAGAAATTGGTCATTTTGACAGCAGGGTCGTTTATGAACCTGGTTGCAGGGTTTCTCATTATTGTGTGCTTGACGGCTACCGGAGGTCAAATTGTTGCACCAATTTTGTCAAGCTTTACAGAGGAGAGCCTTTATACCCAGGCAGATGGGCTACAGCCGGGGGATCGATTTCTTTCCATTGATGGGAGAAAGGTTAGCATACAGGACTACACGTTTCTCTATTTGGCCTTGGCAAAGGATGAAAAAATTGATCTGGTGGTGGAGCGCAATGGCCAGAGGGTTACGCTTCCAAATTTTCCTCTCAAGTATTATGAGACGGAAGATGGGGCGAAACGCCTTGGCCTAAACTTCACGGAAGAAAAGGTGACACCGGGCCGGGTTTTAGGGTATAGCATTCAAAAGACGGGTTACTACTTTAGTTCCGTCTGGTTGGGCTTTCAAATGCTCTTTAACGGCGAAGCGGGGGTGAAAGACCTAAGTGGACCGGTGGGCATTGTCTCCATGATTGGCCAGACTGGCGCCGCTTCCAGCGAAGCCCAGGGTGGAAACTATTTGGCCGGTCTTGTGGCCGTATGCCATTTTATTGCCCTGGTGGCGGTGAACTTGGCCATTATGAATATGCTGCCCATTCCTGCACTGGACGGTGGACGGATTTTCCTTCTCCTAGTCAATCAGGCGTTTTTCCTTATCACCCGGCGGAACATAAATCCAAAGTATGAGGCCTACATTCATGCAGGGGGCTTTGTACTACTCATTGGTCTCATGATTTTTGTAACCTTCCAGGATGTATTTCGATTGGTGGGCTAAGGCATGACAAAGCAGATTATGGTAGGGGGCCTCCTGCTCGGAGGAGGAGCCCCGGTTCGGATACAATCGATGTGTAGCACCCAGACCCAGAATGTGGAGGAGACGGTGGCTCAGATTCGCAGGCTGCAGACAGCAGGCTGTGAAATTGTCCGCCTGGCTGTGCCGAATCAGGTTGCAGCCCACGCATTTGCAGCCATCAAAGAGCAGGTGAGCATCCCCTTGGTGGCGGACATCCACTTTGACTACAAGCTTGCCCTGGAGGCCTTGGCAGCGGGGGCGGACAAAATCCGCATCAACCCGGGGAATATTGGCGGGGATGAGAAGGTCAAGACGGTGGCCCAGGCCTGCGCACGCCGGGGGGTGCCCATTCGCATTGGGGTGAATGGTGGCTCTTTGGAGAAAGCAATTCTGGCAAAGCACGGCGGGGTTACACCGGAGGCTCTGGTGGAGTCGGCCTTTGGGCACATTGCACTGCTAAACCGCTACGACTTTGACGACATTTGCATTTCTCTAAAATCCTCCAGTGTGCCCATCACCATGAAGGCCTATCAGCAGATGTCCATGGAGAGTGATTATCCCTTGCACCTAGGTGTGACGGAGGCGGGCACGATACATATGGGTACGATCAAATCTGCTGTGGGCATTGGCGGGCTGTTAGCCTTAGGGATTGGCGACACCCTGCGGGTCACCCTCACGGCAGACCCGGTGGAAGAAATTTTGGTGGCCAAGGATATTTTGCGGGCCGTTGGTCTATGGCGTGACGGGCCGGAACTGATTTCCTGCCCCAGCTGCGGCAGGTGCAAAATCGATCTCATTCCCCTTGCTATGGAGGTAGAGAAGGCCTTGCAGTCGGTGACAAAACCCATTACCGTGGCGGTGATGGGCTGCTCCGTCAATGGACCAGGAGAGGCTGCCGCTGCGGACGTAGGGATTGCCGGTGGTGATGGGGTCGGTTTGCTCTTTGCCAAAGGGGAGATTGTGAAACGTGTGCCCCGGGAAGAGATGGTTTCAGCCCTGATGGAGCTGATTCACAGTCTAGATTAAGCATGTAGGCGCTGTCCCAGATCCATAGAGAAAACAGAGAGGACCCAGAATGACAGAACAGACACTTGATTTTTTTGAATTATTTTCCGATTATGAGCCCGAAGCAAGTCTGCGTCGGGTGTTAGAAGGGGCTCTGGTGCGCAGAGCCCAGATTCATACTGCCAGTCGCAGCATGGAGATTACACTGACATTTGGCCAAACAGTCCAGGAGAACCTACTAAACCAGGTGGAAGAAGAGCTTGCCCGGGCCTATGATATGGCCCGGGTGGAACTTTTTGTAGAGGAGCAAGGGGAGCAAATCAGCACGGAGCCCTTGGCTCAGGCCTTGGAGGCAGAAGCGTCTCCACTTGCACCTGAGGAAGATACCCTGCCGCCCTTGGTGGAGGATTTGCCCCTGGAAGAGAAGGGGATCACAGAAGAGGCTTCCTGTGTGGTTTCTGATGATTTAGATGAGACCGAGGACGAGGAGGATATCTTTCGTCAGACCGAGGCTCTGCGCAGGGAGGCTATTCTGCAAGCGGCGGCCGCTCGCCCCAAAGAGCAAAAAAGCAGCAGCCGCCGGATTTTTGGCAGCCGGGCCATTAAGCGGAAGCCAACACCCATCGGCAGCCTAGAGCTGGACATGAGCAACGTGGTCATTGAGGGTGATGTGTTTTTTGTGGAGCATCGGGACCTGAAAAAGCGAGGGGCTTGGGTGGTTTCCTTTGACGTAACGGACTATACAGGCTCCATTCGCGTCACCAAGTTTATGATGCGGGAGGAAGGCCAACCCATTGTGGACCAGGTGAAAAAAGGGCAGCGTCTGCAAATTCAAGGCCGGTTGAACATCAACCGCTTTGACAATGATCTGGTGTTAGAGCCGGAGCAAATCTGGCAGGTGGAGCAGCTCAAGAAGTTAGATACCGCAGAGAAAAAGCGGGTAGAGTTGCATCTTCACACCCGTATGTCGGCCATGGATGCCCTCACGGATGTGAAAAAGGTGGTCAATCGGGCCATCGATTGGGGTCACCCGGCCATTGCCATTACGGACCATGCCGGGGTACAGGCCTTTCCCGATGCCTACAACGCCGCAAAGGGCAAGATTAAGGTGCTTTTGGGTGTAGAGGCCTACTTTTTAAACAATGTGGATGAAAAGCTGGTAGTTATGGGGCAGCAGGAGGCTCCCCTGCATGGGCCTATTGTGGCCTTTGACATTGAGACCACAGGTTTGGATCGAAAGACGGAACGCTTAACCGAAATCGGAGCGGTTATTCTGGAAAATGGTGAGATCAAAGAGCGGTTCCAGACCTTTGTCAATCCGGGAAAGCCCATTCCAGGGGAGATTGTCCGCCTTACGGGCATTACCGATGACATGGTAAAGGATGCCCCAGACCAAGAAGCAGCCATCCGTGCTTTCTTAGAGTTTGCTTCTGGCAGACCGGTGGCAGCCCACAATGCCGAGTTTGATATGGGTTTTATAGCGGAGGGCTGCACACGCTATGGCATTCCCTTTGGGCTCACAGCCCTGGATACCTTGCCCCTGGCCCAGAACCTATTGCCGGACTTGGGCCGCTATAAACTGAATCTGGTGGCCCGGCATTTAGACTTGCCGGACTTTAGCCACCATCGTGCGGTGGACGATGCTGTGACCGTGGCCCATATGCTGAATGTTTTTTTGCCCATGTTGGAGACAAGGGGCATCCATAGCCTCCAGGGGATCAATGGGGCCATGGCCCGGGAAAACACCATTGGAAAAGGCCGACGCATGCCCAAGCATTTGATCATTTTGGTGAAAAACAAGCAGGGCCTGCGAAACCTCTATAAGTTGGTTTCCATTGCCAATCTGGAGTACTTTAAGCGGGTTCCCATTATGCCAAAAAGCCTGATTAACGAGAATCGAGAGGGCTTGATTTTTGGTACAGCCTGTGAAGCGGGAGAGCTTTACCAGGCTGTGATGCGAGGCAAGAGCTGGGAAGAGCTCAGGCGCATTGCCTCCTGGTATGATTTTCTGGAGATCCAGCCTGTGAGCAACAATGCATTTATGCTGCGCCCCGACCGCCACGGCAAAACTCAGGCCAGCGGGGTCGAGCAGATTCGTCAGTGGAACCGGACCATTGTCCAATTGGGGGAAGAGCTAGGCAAGCCGGTCTGCGCTACGGGGGATGTGCACTTTTTAGAACCAGAGGAGGAGATTTATCGAAAAATCCTTCTGGACACCAAGGGCTTTGACGATGCCGATGAGGACAACCCCCTCTATTTCCGTACCACCCAGGAGATGCTGGAGGAGTTTTCCTATCTGGGTCCGGAAAAGGCCCTGGAGGTGGTCGTGGAAAACACCAACAAGGTGGCAGACTGGTGTGAAGAGGTGAGTCCTCTTCCCAAGGGACTGTTTACCCCAAAACTGGAAAATTCCGCCCAGGAGCTGCAGGACCTAGTCTGGGGCAAGGTGGGAGAACTCTATGGTGACACACCACCCGCCCTTGTGACACAAAGGGTAAAGACGGAGTTGGATGACATCATCAGCTGTAAGTATGACGTGATCTATATGTCGGCCCAGAAGTTGGTGCAGGATTCTCTGGACCATGGCTACTTGGTGGGCTCTCGTGGTTCCGTTGGTTCCTCCATTGTGGCCTTTATGTCGGGCATTACCGAGGTGAACTCTCTGCCCCCCCACTACCGCTGCCCGAAATGCAAACATGCGGACTTTGAGGCAGGCAAAGAGTATGGCTGCGGAGCGGATATGCCGGATGAAACCTGTCCGGTCTGTGGCACGGCCTATGAAAAAGACGGGTTTAACATTCCCTTTGAGACCTTTTTGGGCTTTGGGGGAGACAAGGTGCCGGACATTGATCTGAACTTTTCAGGAGAATACCAGGCCAATGCCCATAAATATACCTTTGCTCTCTTTGGGCAGAACCATGTGTTTCGTGCAGGAACCATTGGAACCGTGGCTGAGAAAACAGCCTTTGGCTATGTGAAAAAGTACCTGGAAGCCAGAAGCAAAAAGGTAACCAGGGCAGAGGAGAATCGCCTCACCCAAGGCTGTACCGGTGTGCGCCGCACCACGGGACAGCATCCCGGTGGCATGGTGGTCATTCCCCAGGATATGGAGGTATATGACTTTTGTCCCGTACAGCGCCCGGCCGATGACCAGGGAACGGATATCATTACCACCCACTTTGAATATCACTCCATGGAAGATAACCTGCTTAAACTGGATATTTTAGGCCACGATGATCCCTCTATGATTCGCATGCTGCAGGACTTAACAGGAGTCGATCCCCGGGGAATTCCATTGGATGATCCGGACACCATGAGTCTGTTCACCAGCTCGGAAAAACTTGGGTTTGAAGAGGATGAAATTTTGGGCCCCACCGGTGCGGTGGCGATTCCGGAGTTTGGAACGGGCTTTGTGCGAGGAATGCTGGAGGAAACCCAGCCCCATGAGTTTGATGTGTTGGTGCGGATTTCCGGTTTTTCTCATGGCACCGATGTGTGGCTGGGCAATGCCCGGGATATCATTCTGTCTGGCACCGCTGATGTCAGCCAAGCCATTGGCTGCCGTGACGACATTATGATTTACCTCATTGAGAAGGGGATGGAGGAAAAGCGGGCCTTTAAGATCATGGAGGCCGTGCGTAAGGGGAGAGGTCTGCCGGAGGGCGCCCAGGAGGAAATGCAGGATCTGGGTGTGCCGGGCTGGTACATTGAATCCTGTCAGAAAATTAAATACCTGTTTCCCAAGGCCCATGCCGTTGCCTATGTGATGATGGCCTTTCGCATCGCCTGGTTCAAGGTGCACCGGCCATTGGCCTTCTATGCGGCCTACTTTTCCATTCGAGCCAAAGCCTTTGATGCCACGGTGATGTGCCAGGGGAAGGAGCTTCTTCTGCGTAAGCGGGCCGAGATCAGAGCCAAGGAAAAGGATGCCACTTCGGTAGAGGAAGACATGCTGGTGACTATGGAAGTTTGCTATGAATTCTACCTGCGTGGGTTTCAGTTTGAGTCCGTGGATCTATACCGGTCGGATGCGACAAAGTTTATCATGGATGAGGAGAAGGGCACGTTGCTACCCCCCTTCGATTCCATTCCTGGGCTGGGGGAGACCGCGGCCTTGTCCCTCATGGAGAACCGGAAGGGGCGGAAGTTTATCTCGGCAGAAGAGCTTCTAGACGCCTGTCCCAAACTGTCCAAAACCCACGTGGAACAGCTGCGGCAGTGTGGCGCGTTGGGTGATATGCCGGAGACAAGTCAGATCAGTTTGTTTGGGATATAAGGACGTCGAATGTCATCGAGAAGAATAAAATGGGTGACAAATTGGAAGAATTGTGCTACAATAATTTGGTATCTTGTAAAGCGTAATCTTTATGGGGTATGCTGTTGTTTATAGAAAGGCAGAAATTTTTCTGCAAAAGAAAGGAAAAATGAAATGAAAGCAATGAAACGAATTGGAGCACTTCTATGTGTCGGCGCCTTGGTCTTTGGCTTGGCAGCATGTAACAAACCTGCGGCTGGTGGAAATGCCGCTGATATTCTGGCCGCTGCGAGCCAGAAGGTCTCGGACGCAAAGAGCATGGAAGCAACCATGACCATGGATATGAGTATGTCCATGACAGCAGCAGGACAGACCCAGGATGTGGACATGAGCTCCACCATGGAAATGGTGATGTTCAATGATCCCATGAAGCTTAAAATTGATGGAACCGTATCCACCATGGGTATGGAAATGCCCCTGAATATGTATGGCATTGAGAAAGATGGAGAGTTCACCCTCTACTCCAACCAGGCTGGCACATGGACCGCTCAGACGCTGGAGGCGGCTGCCCTGGCTCAGTATGATCCCCAGGCAAACCTGAACCTGTACCTGTCCAATGGGGAGAGCTTTAAGGCCGGTGCTGAGGAAGACATCAATGGCGTAAAGGCTATTAAGTACACAGGCGTAATCAAGGGTGACTCCTTGGAAGAGGCCATGCGTGCTTCTGGCGCTATGGCTAACCTGGATCAGTTTGCGGCGATGGGCATGGAGCTGGACTTTGATGCTCTGCTGAGCGACATGGGCGACATGGCCATTAGTGTCTGGGTTGATGCAGATGGCTTCCCTGTTCGTTATGAAATGGATATGGCCGGGATGATGAATGCGCTGTATACTAAGCTGATGGAGCAGTTGGCTGATCAGGCCGGTGGTGTTGATATTGGTTATGAGATGACCGTGTCTAAGATGCTAGTCACCATGGACTGCAAGAACTATGACAATGCAACCGACTTTGAAATTCCTGAAGAGGTTATGCAGTAAGATTGAAAGGAAAGGCACTGAAGCTTTGGCTTCAGTGCCTTTTTTGTATATAGAAGTGTAAAGGAATCTATGCTAGAATGACGGAAAAGGAGGCGAGACTAATGCGAGTCATTGATTTAAGTCATACGATTTCAGAAAAAATGCCGGTGTATCCAGGCACAGAAGGGCCAACACTTTTACCAGGAAGTAGCTATGGGGAGGATGGCTTTCGAGAGACAATTCTTCACCTATACTCCCACACGGGCACCCATATGGATGGACCAAACCACATTTTTCCAAAAGGAAGAATGCTAGAGGACTTTTCGGTCGCTCAGTTTGTAGGAGAGGCTTTGGTGGTGGATTGCAGTCACCTTGCATCCGGAGAAATGATTACCATGGAACACCTTGCCCCGGTCCAGAGTCAGGCAGACCGGGCCGAATTTTTGCTTTTTTACACGGGTTGGTTCCGGTACTGGGGGCAGGAAGCATATTTTGGAGAGTACCCATGCTTGGATCATTCTGTTGTTGACTACTTGCTTCAGACGGGCAAGAAAGGAATCGGATTGGATACCATTGGCCTTGATCCCATTGCCGACAAAGAACTGGCACGCCATCGAAGGCTTTTGGAGACGGATCAGATCGTGATTATTGAAAACTTATGTAATTTGGAACAGGTGGGTGTCGAGCCATTTTTACTGGTTGCCTTGCCCGTAAAGTTTGAGGGTTCGGATGGTGCACCTGTGAGAGCAGTGGCAATTTGTCAGAAGAATTGGCGACCGGGTGAACGTTAAGCTGGAACAATAAGTAGGGGTACATAATGTCTAAGGTGAAGACCATTCATTGGGTTAATAGTTCTTTGCATGAGAACTTGCTGCCACGCTATGAGCAGAAAGCAGCACTGTTGTTCAATGAGGATTAAAGGAATTGGTTGAACTACAGTCAGAAACGGAACCTGGTTACTTCCTCTGCTACATTTGGTCGCTGAGAAAAACAAGTGCCCAGTACTCCAAATGAGTGCTGGGTACTTTGGTTGTAAAGCTTCTGCCTGAGGGCATTTGTCTTCGCCTAACCAGACCCAGGTTTAGTCCTTCTTTGCGGGGGAGACGGAGAGAGCCGATATAAACTTGTAGCTGATTGAAATGCGATGACGCCTAACAGATTTGCCCTCTTGAAGATAAGAAAATGTGAAAAAAGAAAACCTCTATATCCATTGATGATCAACAGATACAGAGGTTTTTCTTTTGGCAGCCGAACTAGGATTCGAACCCAGACAAACAGAGTCAGAGTCTGAATATAAAAAAGCGTGTAGTCCTTGCAGTGCAATGGATTCAAGTAGATGATTTTTCTTTTGTCATAACGTTTGGCATAGTGCCATCAAGCCTAGATATTTCCTTATGCAAAACATGTTGGCGCTTATGGGTATAGATGTTAGCTGTGACTGATATATCAGAATGGCCCATCAAAACTTTTGCAATATTAATAGGAACACCGGCCTCTTCTAAATCCGTGCAGAAGGTATGGCGTAGGCAATATGGAACAAGATCCTCAGCGACAACGCTCTCCACAATCTGGTTTCGATATACTTTGGCACCCATGCTGATATCCAAAGCTCTTTTGAAGGAGCGCCAACGCCTTGCCATTGTGTCGGCATCCTGATAGTTCCCTTTGCTATTTGGCAACACCGGGGCAAATGGGTCACCCTTAGCTGCAGTCAAAGAAGGAAGCAGTGCACTGTGTATAGGGATGTCTCTTGCACCAGCTTCTGTCTTGGTGTCCTTTATGTTGTTGTTTCCGCTTTCAATCGCCTTGTAAATATGGATTTCATTTGCAGAAAAGTCTATATCTTTCCATTGGAGTGCTGCGGCTTCTCCTGGGCGTAGCCCTGCATACAAAGCAATTTTCACCCAAAGACCAGCCTGGTGAGTCTCAGCAACCTTGAGAATATGTTCTCGCTCGAAGTCAGTGATTGCTCTTCTGCTGCGTTTTTTATTCTCCGGCAGCATTAGGTCTTCTGATGGATCAAAGACGATCAGGCGGGATTTCCGGGCCCGTGAGAACAGCTCCCGCAGGACAAGGCGAACTTTTGAGACGTGAGAGAATGACATGCCTGCCTGCTCATTGAGAAGCCTCTGCAGGTGAACATCTCGCACATCCTTAACCTTCATTTTCCCAATAGCTGGCTTGATATAGTTGAGGTACTTCTGGTCGTACATGGAAAGGCTTTTTTCAGTGAGTCCTGCATTCTCTTTGTAAAGAGACTTCCACTCTTTATACCAACGATCAACCGTGCTGCTTTCGTTGATAGTTCTATCGCCACGCTTAAGAGAGGCTTTCAGTTCGCCAAGCCTTTCCAGGGCCTCTGCTTCTGTTTTGCCACGGACAAAATACTGCTTGCCTTCCCAGTACACAGACTTTCTGATGTATTCATACTCTTGTTTCTTTGCCATTTCATTTCCCTCCATCTCTGGTGTTATCGCACCAGGGGTGGTTTTTTATTTGACTACATAACTATGGTGTGATAGCATTTCCATAGGGCTTATCGTAATCAAAGCGACAGAAGACATTTTTTGATAAAGCAAGACAAACTGACAGGATACTTGGATTCGGCATGCCACTGGTTGGCAATGGGGTAAAATATATGAAAAAAATAGGATTGATTTGTTGCTGTATAGTGATGGGATTGTGCTTGTTTGCACTGTCTGCTTGTACAGAGAAAGACACGGAAACGGTCGCATCCGATCAGGCCATTTATGTGGGAGATGGGTTGCAAACAGTGAGAGAAAAGTTCAGCCAGACCCCCGCTGGTGCAGAATTTTTCTTTGTAGAGTATGCAGATGAGGATAGAATTATCTTTCAAACTGCTGGCTATTTACTTGTTATTTTGAATACAGATAATAATTGGAAAATTGAAAGCATCTTCGATTTAAAAGCTCTGAATCTCGGGAATACACAGGGTGCCGTGCATACAGCGGTTAGTGTGGTAGACAAGGGGAAACTCGTCAACTTACAGAATTTTTCGCTTGATGGTTCACCTTCGCCACTATATTGCTACAATACTGTGGACCATACCTTAAGTAAAAAAGAAAATGTAGTTATCCAAGGTTCCGAAAAAAACGGGGTTTTCGTTCTTAGAGATGGCGATATTTTTGAAACCTATGACGGAATGAGGCTCAAGAGTTTTGTTCAAAATGGTGTGGCTAAGGTAGCTTTACTTAATCCTGATAATACAATAGACAAAGAAATTGAATTAATGTCTATGAGCAGTGATGTTGGCTACGTGGGGAATGAAACGATTGTTCAAATAGAATTTCCCGTTGGACAAGATGGTGGAGAGGGATTTACAGGTAAGAGTCGACTTGTATGTTATAATCTTTCCGATGGAAGTATCTCAGAAAAACAGCTTGTAGAATTATTTTAGCCTGCAGGAAGATGCGCGAATTTAGATTTACAACTATGCCACCCCCACCTCGGGGGTGTTTTTTTTTATTGCCCATCATCCTCAACCAGCCCTAACCACCCATCCGCAACCTTACTCTTTGCATTGCAGCCAGAGCAGACATAGGTCTTAGTGTAGCCTTTCACAGTTTCCTTATCAAAGCCGCAGTTCGGGCAGGTTGCTTGGCTCTTGGGGGAAATCAACCTAGAACCGATGAATAGCAGCAAAAAAGCAAAAGCAAGGAGCGAGAGAAAATAGAGCCATAGCTGAGGAATGAAAATGAAGCTCACCTCAAACCCGAACAGGAAGAGAGTTAATGTGAGAATCAAAAGAATGGCACCAACAACCATAAAGATAACGCCAAGGCCAAAGATAAGGGGTTGCCGCTTTTCCTCTCCAAGCTTCGTTCGATTGCTTGTCTCCATAAGCTTCTGCCTCCTATCCACCTTTAAGGGGTGGTTTTTATTTTTTAATGTCCAAAGCTTGCAAATCTTTATATTCTTGGTCATTTTTAAGCAAATTCGCATATTCCATAAGCTTTCTCTGATTTTCAGTTGATAAATATTTAGCAATTTCAGCCAAAGCTTTTTTAAAAGTTTGAAAGTGTTCTTCACTAGAAGAATAGTAAGAGATGGGGTCATCTGTCATATTTGCTAGATATTGGTATGAAACGCCGTACAAATTAGCCATTTCAAAGATATAAGAAGCTTTCATATTACTAACACGAAGTCCCTGCTCCCAACGTTCAACCATGGATACACTAACACCAAGTTCAGATGCAACTTTTTCCCGAGATATACCTTTTTCAAGTCGTGTTTGCATGAAGCGCTGTGCCATTTTTATTTCTTTCACATCTGGCATGTTTTTTGTTTCCATGTCATCGGCATTTATGTACCCAGCAGCTTCCATGAGTGTTTCATAGGTAATCCCATTTTGGGCACCGATCGAAAGCTTTAGTAGCAGTGCAGGTGTTGGGTTTCGATTGCCTTTTAAAATTTTAGTAATAGCAGCAGAACTCACCCCTGTGTCAGCTGCAAATTGATTTTGGCTGCGATCCCCTTGAGCTTCCTTAATAGCTTCAATTAGCTTCATCTTAAATCCTCCTATTGACGGCGGTCTATTTTTTTGCAACAAGCATTGACTTGTGTTAATGGATTGTGGTATCTTTGTGTTGACAGATGTTAACACAAAAAGAGAGGAGACAGTATGTATTTAGATTATTTAAAATTCGAGGGCCTTTTCATTTCAGAGTTTCAGGGTAACTACCACAAGGCATCAAGAGATCTTGGTGTTGATGTAGCACAAATCCACAGGATTGTTAATAAGAAAAAAGGAGCTGGCCTTCTTTTTGTCAGCTGCTTAATGAAATGGTGTAGAAACAATAACATTGATGTGACGGATCTATTTTTTTACCCAGAGCGTTAACTATAGTAAATGAAAGCTATTGCTGAAAGGAGAATATATCATGAACGAACTAATCAAAATTACCTACGACAACGACACCCCCAGGGTATCAGCCAGGGAGCTGCATGGGTTTCTGGAGGTGGGAACCAAGTATCAAGATTGGTTCCCAAGAATGTGTGAGTATGGCTTTTCCCCGGGAGAGGATTTCAACCTGCTCAAAAATGAGAAAGTTCAAATTGAGGGGAGCCGGGCCGTAACAAGACACATTGATGACGCCGCCCTCACCATCGACATGGCAAAAGAAATCTGCATGCTCCAGCGTAACGAAAAAGGTAAGCAGGCCCGGCAGTATTTTATCCAGCTTGAAAAAGATTGGAACAGCCCGGAAAAGGTCATGGCCCGTGCCCTCCAGATTGCAGACAGGAAGATCCGCTATTTGTCCGATGAAAACGCACAGCAGAAACAGCTCCTTGCAGAATTCAGCCCTAAGGCAAGCTACTATGATGTAGTGTTGCAGACAAAAGATGCCATCGCAATTAGCGTCATTGCAAAGGACTATGGGAAGTCCGCCAAGTGGCTCAATAAACTTCTTCACGAAAAGGGCATTCAGTTCAAACAGGGTAGAACCTGGCTGCTTTATCAGAAACATGCAGAGCAGGGCTATACCAAATCAAAGACAGAGGTTTATAGCAAGCCAGATGGCACCCAGGGCACCAATATCCATACCTACTGGACACAGAAGGGCAGACTATTCATCTATGACCTCTTAAAAGCTGATGGCATTCTTCCTTTGATTGAACTAAAGCAAGAAGATGCAGTGGGGTAGCGGAAAGCCACTTTTGTTGGCGTATTATAAAACAATATCTGTCCCAAAAGCGGGATTGATAACGAAACACCACGTAGAAAATGATTTTACACAACATCTTGCATGTTCGCTATGCCGCAAACACTATACCTTCCAAAGGAACGCTTTTTCGGCTACTACTGGAAAAAACATGCAGCTAGAAATTTGTAAACCTTACCAATTTACGAACTATCGTTCTAGTGTTATGCTTGTTATAGGCGAATCACAAAATATAAAGGAGGCACTAGCGATGATTGAGAAAAATGTTTTAGATGTGGGCACGGATGAGGTGCCGGGGGAACTGTTGCTCAAGATTAAGAAAGAGCTCGAGGTCTTAACGACTCAAGAAGCAAGACTTATTCTGAATCTTTTAGGCCCTTTACTTTCTGCACAACATCCAAAATAAATTCGGCAGTCTTTTTGTCTACGCTTTGCGTCATGTCGATCAGCATATTTTTTATATCTTCCCCATCGTCGTTTTTTGCGGCGGTGGGGTTTTTTTGTTCTAGGAACAGATCATTTGGTTCGCAATCTAAAGCAAGAAATATTTTTTGCAATACTACTTCATCTGGAAAGCTTACAT
>JBHAQX010000175.1:0-7840 GCA_041830595.1 Evtepia sp. | reverse complement strand
TGCCGAGAGTGAAAAACAATTTTAGGAGGAACTATCGAAATGAAGAAGCGCACACTATCTTTGCTGCTGGCTGCTATGCTCTGCATCGGTCTGGCAACCCCTGCTTTTGCAGTCACAGAGGCTGAAGTTACACAGGCTGAAGACGCTACAAAGCCAGAAGCGACTGAAAACGTTGCAACCGAGGCTGAAATCGCTGCTGCCGGTAGGCTCTATGAGCTGGGCCTGTTCCAGGGCAAGGGCGACACGGCAGAGGGCAAGCCCAACTATGCTCTGACCGACGATATGAACCGTATGGAAGCTGTCACGATGCTTGTGCGTCTGATGGGTCAGGAGAAGGTTGCACTGGAAGGCACATGGACCACTCCTTTTACCGATGTTGAAGATTGGGCGAAGCCCTATGTTGGCTATGCCTACGAAAATGGCTTGACCCAGGGTGTTGACGACAAGGCTGGTCTCTTTGGTTCCAAGGAGACAGTAACGGCGGCTCAGTACCTGACCTTCGTGCTGCGTGCACTGGGTTACGACTCCGCCACCGACTTTAAGTGGGATTCCCCCTGGACCCTCAGTGATACCCTGAAGATTACCAACGGCGAATACAACGCAGAGAGCACCTTTGACCGTGGCAACGCAGTTCTGATCTCTGCGACTGCTCTGGATGTGAAGGTCAAGGCTGGCGACAAGACTCTTCTTGAGCTGATCAAGGAGAATCTGGCTGCAAACCCCGTTGAGCCCGAACCCAAGGGAGATGAGGCTACTCCCGCAAAATAAGTTGCAGTTTTATTGAACGATAAAAAGATGCAAGGGCATTTGCCCTTGCATCTTTTTATATGAGAGGGTATAGACATAGCCTGGGCAGTTAAGGTATAGTGAAAGAGTAATGCCATAGATTTGAGAAGCATGGCATTGCCAATCAAATGAACGGTAGAAAGAGGGGTTTGGGCGATGCACTTATGGCATGATGTAAATCCAACACGTATTTCCAGCACTGATTTTTTGGCTGTGATTGAGATCGAGCGGGGCTCCAAAGCAAAATATGAGCTGGATAAAGAGACAGGGCACTTGATACTAGACCGGATTCTACACACCTCCACACACTATCCGGCAAGCTATGGGTTTATTCCGTTGACCTATGCCGATGATTATGACCCTTTGGATGTTTTGGTGCTTTGCAGTGAGGTGATTCGTCCCATGAGCCTTGTGCGCTGCTATCCCATTGGTATGATTGTGATGATGGATCAGGGTCGTCGGGATGAAAAGATCATTGCCATTCCCTTTGACGATCCTACCTATAATGGCTATCGAGACGTACAGGAGCTGCCGAGCCATATTTTTGAAGAAATGCGGCATTTCTTTCAAGTGTACAAGAGCTTGGAGCGGAAAGAAACGGTAGTGGATGAAGTGCAGGGGGCCGAGGCAGCAAGAGAGACGATTCAAGTGGCACTAGAAGGCTATCAACAAAAATTCAGGAAACAGTAACGTGGCTATTTTGTAGAAAAACGAAGAAATGTAATCGACAAAATGACGGCATTATGATAGACTGAAGGGGCAGAAAAGGCCCCATTTATCCTTTGGAGCCGATTGCTGCCAGATAAGAAAGAGAAACGATTTTGGGAGGAAGTTTGCATGCGACTGTTAACCCGTTCCGACTTTGACGGATTAGCTTGCGGTACCCTGCTGCGTGAGCTTGGTCTTGTAGATAGCTATAAATTTGTACATCCAAAGGATATTCAAGACGGTCTTGTCGAGGTGGATAAAAATGATATTTTAGCCAACATTCCCTATGTACCCGGTTGTGGACTTTGGTTTGACCATCACTCCAGTGAGGCAGAACGCCTGGGAGACAAGATCAGTTTTGAGGGTGAGAGCCGCTTGGCTGATAGTGCGGCCAGGGTTATTTATGACTACTATGGCGGCAAAGAACGCCTGCCGCACTTTGAGGAAATGGTAAAGGCTGTTGACAAAGTAGATGCCGCAAAGCTAACAAAGGAAGAGATTTTGAATCCAGAGGGCTGGGTGCTGCTCGGCTTTATTATGGATCCCAGAACTGGGCTTGGGCGTTTTCGTGAGTTTCGTATCAGCAACTATCAGCTTATGGAAGAGCTGATGGAGTTCTGCCGAACCCAGACCATTGATGAGATCCTAGCAAACCCAGATGTACAGGAGCGGGTGGAACTCTACTTTGAGCAGGATAAAAAATTTAGAGAGATGGTGGAGAACTATACCACTCTTCATGGCAATGCCATTCTCACCGATCTGCGTAACGTCGACCCCATCTATACGGGCAACCGCTTCCTTATTTATAGCCTCTATTCAGAGCAGAACATTTCTCTTTGGGTCGTAGACGGTCGCAATAAGCAAAACTGTCCCATTGCCGTGGGGCACAGCATTTTAAACCGCACATCGAAAACGGATGTGGGTGCCCTGATGCTGCAATATGGCGGTGGCGGGCACCGTCAAGTGGGCACGTGCCAGGTGCCCTATGACCAGGCCGATCAGGCTCTCAAGGAGATGCTGGCTAAGATAAACGCAGATGGCTAAGGTGTGGGGCTTGCAGCGAGGAAACATCACCTGAAGAAGAGGCTACATGCAAATTTTGCAAGTTTTTTGGAAAAGCCCTTACAAAAAGGTATAAAATGTGCTATAATAATGAAACAGCGTGGGGTTTTGACAAACGTAAGTCCTGTTGTCAAAACCCTATGCTGCTTTTTAGTAGATATACAAGTAGAGGGTTTGCCAAGAAAGCGTGTTGGCGGAAACGGGAAGGTGAGGAAGCGATGTATCAAATTGGTGAATTGGTTATCTACAGCAGTGAAGGGGTTTGCCAGGTGCAGGATGTTGGCCTGCCTGACATTCCAGCGGCCGACCCACAACGTACCTACTATACCCTAAGCCCTCTGTATCGGGAGGGGCTTATCTATATTCCTGTAGACAGCCCTGTTTTTATGCGGCCTGTTATCTCAAAGAAAGAGGCAGAGCGCTTGGTGTCCATTATCCCCGATATGGCTGAGGCAAGTTGCGATGAAAAAAATATGCGCTTTTTGGTTGAGCGTTACGATACCTTGCTGCGCAGCCACAGCTGCGAGGATTTGTTGCAACTGATTAAAATTCTTCATAAGAAGAAAGTCCGTGCGGTGGATATGGGGAAAAAACCCGGTGCGGTGGATGAACGTTATATGAAGCGTGCAGAAGAGCTCCTCTATGGGGAATTAGCCACAGTGTTGGAGATGCCGAAGGATGCAGTGCTAGAGTTTGTCCGTTGCGCAGTGGCGAAGGTAAAGGATGCGGTCTAGTATCGATTGATATAAAAGAGACTCCGAAGTATTGTGCTTCGGGGTCTCTTTTTTCGATAACCTGCTTTAAAATCAAGCGTAAAACAAATTCTATGTGAGCAGCATTAACTAATGGAAATATTTGTCGATATAGTATAAAGTGTGCTATGGATATAAAGTACAACGCTTATGAAAGAGGTGAGGGGTTTGTCGAGGTCAATCTCCAGACAGATTTCTATCATTACTGTGATTATGGTAGCCTTTGTGCAGTGATTGTTGGGATTATAAGTTATTTTTTCTTTCGCAACAGTGCAATTGAAATCAATGGGCAGCGTGCCATGGATGTTGCCATTTCTGCAGCCGCTCTGGTTGACGGAGAGAGCTTTTGGGACGTGGTGGATCGTGGAGAAAAGAATGAGGAATGGTACCGGGCAAAAGATAGCTTAGACCGGATTAAAACCGAGACCGGTGCCGAATATCTATACGTGCTGGATGCCCGTTATGATACGGAGGTAACCTATTTCATAGAGGGCTTTGATAGTGCCTCTACAGAAGAGGAATATGACCTGGGGTTTACAGAGTCAATTGAGGATCACGATGCATTGCTGTTTGAAACCATACGAACAGGCAGCGCAACTATGACGGATATCTATGACTCTGGTGGTTTTGGTCCTTTGGTTTCGGGGTTTGCACCAATCAAGTACAATGGACAAGTTGTGGGCGTGGTTGGCGTTGACATTAGCCTAAATGATGTCATGGAAAGCGTAAACCAGTTTTTATTTTGGGTTGTGCTGCTTATTGTTGTGTGCTGCATTGTCTTTGCCATTGCTATCTTGCTGTTAATGAAGCGTGTGCTGGGCAGACCCATTGCAGACTTGACCATAAAAGCAGATCAAATTGCCCAGGGCCTGCTCCAGGTGAATCTTGAGAGCAAGCGTAAGGATGAGATCGGAACACTAACCGAGGCATTTCGCCACATTCTAGAAAATAGCCAGCATCAGGTGAACATGATGGAGCAACTTGCCCAGGGTAATTTGAACATACGTCCTGCGGTGCGAAGCGACCAAGATATGATGAACATTGCGTTGGAAAAAACCATCCAAAGACTCAATGAGATGTTCCTGGACATTTTAAGTTCTGCCGAGCAAGTATCCTCTGCAGCCGAACTGATCTCCAACACTGCCCAGACCCTGGCGTCTAGCAGCAATGAGCAGGCCACAACGGTAGATCGCTTTGCTACTGTGGTGGCCCAGGTTCGGGCAAAGACGGAGGAGAGTACCCAGGAGGCCATGAGTGCCCAGGAGAACAGCCAGCAGGCCGGGCTGCTCATGGAAAAGAGCACCGAATTGATGGAAAGCCTAACGGATGCAATGGGTGAGATTGACAGCAGCTCCCAGGAGATATCCCAGATTATCCGCACCATAGACTCCATTGCATTCCAGACCAATATTTTGGCCTTGAATGCAGCGGTAGAAGCGGCCCGAGCAGGGCAGCACGGTAAGGGATTTGCTGTGGTGGCGGACGAGGTGCGAAACCTTGCCTCCAAGTCTGCGCAGGCGGCCAGGGAGACAGCCGCTCTGATTGAAAAAAGCGTGGAAAAAGTCTCCGGAGGTAATCAGATTACCGATTCCACCAAAGAGAGTCTAGATCAAGTCAATGTATTCGCAGCCCAAACGGCCCAATCTATGGAGCGGATCAATGAGGCATCCAAGGAGCAGAGAACAGCCATTGAAGAAATCAACCAGGCTGTGGAGCAAATCTCCGTGGTGGTGCAGGCAAACTCAGCGACTGCACAGGAATCAGCGGCCTCTGCCGAGGAGCTTGCTGCACAGGCGAATATTCTCAAAGACGTAGTCGCCCGTTTTCAAATACGTAGGTAGAAGGATCGGGTATGCGAATGAAACGTGAACTAGAAAAACTTCCGAACATTGGTAAGGTTGCAGCAAACAAGCTTGCCCAGGCAGGGATCGAAACTGTAGAGCAGCTGCAGACCCTTGGAAGCAAGGAGGCCTTTCTGCGGGTTCGGGTAAAGGCAGACCCAGAGGCCTGCTGCAGTATGCTCTTTGGCCTGGAAGGGGCCATACAGGGGGTGCGCTGG
The DNA here is from genome assembly GCA_041830595.1 of Evtepia sp. Lineage (GTDB taxonomy): Bacteria > Bacillota > Clostridia > Oscillospirales > Oscillospiraceae > Evtepia. The sequence continues at coordinate 2,473 of JBHAQX010000175.1, read as the reverse complement.
CATACCCTGAGTGAGGAAAAAAAGGAAGACTTGCAAACATTTTTCAAGTCCCTTTGATATGCAGCATGATTTGATTTTATGAGATATGAAAAAAGAGCGCCCAGAGTTGATTTACTCTGGGCGCTTCTTTATGTGCTCAATATATGGGGCCAGGGAAGGACTTAGACAAGGCCAGCAAAGGGGCACCTTCCAGTCGATAGGTCTCAAGGGAGGGAATGGGATCATAACCCATTTGATGGTAAAACGTTTTCCCCTGCCGATTCCAATCCCATAAAATCCATTGAAGGCGCTGGTGACCTTTTGCAATGGTTAATTTGGCCAAAAAGGCCATTACAATTCTGCCAAAGCCTTTCCTACGGTAGGCCTCATCCAAGTAGAATCCCTCCAGATAAAAACCGGTAATGCCGGCGCATACATTGGTGATGCGACTGAGACAGGCAAGGCCAATGGGGGTATTCTGGTAGTAGACGATGACAATTTCACACAGGTTATTATTGAGAAGTCCCAGAGTAGTTTCCGGGGTGAGAGTCATGGTTTCTGGATTGCCCTGATGCTTGCCCAAAAGCTGAATGTAGTGGACCACAAGTGCACAATCCTCTGGGGAGGGGCTGGCCATGCGTAAAAACAGATCAGGATGTTTGGTCGGGATACGATTATCGTCCATAGTAAAAAGCTCCTTACAATGAATGTTATGTTTGACCCAAGGCAAGGGGCCGTGTGGCAGCAAAAAGCCAGGCGGCCTCGGTATCACTTAAATGGGGGGAGATCTTTTCCCAGACCAGCTTGTGGTAGGTGTTCAGTGCGTCCAGCTCCCTGGGACTCATCTGTGTCGGTTCGATGGCATCGAGATCAAAGGGGACCAAGGTGAGAGGTTCAAAACCCAAAAACAGTCCAGAGCGTTGTTCACCCTTGGAGACGCACAAGATCAGGTTTTCCAGACGGATTCCATACTGTCCCTCCAAATAAAACCCCGGTTCATTGGATGTAATCATGCCGGGAGCAAAAGGCACATCCCCAGGGAGGACTTTTTTTCGAATCCCCTGGGGACCCTCATGCACGCTAAGAAGATAGCCTACCCCATGGCCCGTGCCGTGGCCATAGTCGCAGCCAAGAGACCAGAGAGGCGCCCTGGCTATACTGTCAAGGTTTGTTCCTGTACATCCGCTGGGGAATATAGCGCTTGCTAGGTTGAGATTGCCACGCAGTACGGCGGTATAGTGGGTTTTCTCCTGAGGAGACATAGGGCCAAGGGCAAAGGTCCGGGTGCAGTCCGTGGTGCCCTCTAAATAGTGGCCACCGGTATCGGTCAAAAGGAAACCGGATGGTTTTATGACAGCATCGCTTTCCTCTGTGGCACTATAGTGGACAATGGCCCCATGGGGACCGTAGGCCATAATGGGAGAAAAACTGGGGCCTAGGTAGTGGGGTTGCTCCTGGCGAAAGGCTTCTAAACGGGCTGTGGCACTACGTTCCGTGATGGGCTCTTTTCCAGCATGGGTTTTGATCCAGTGCATAAAGCGGGTCAGAGCAACCCCGTCCTTTTCATGGGCCAGGCGCATATGTTGAATTTCCGTGGGATTTTTTATGGCCTTTAGCCCCTCCACAGGGGAGGGCCGATCTAGAATTGTAGCATCTTTGGGAAGAGACTGGAGCAAGTGAACATTTCCTCGGCCTCGGTCCAGCCAAAGGCGAGACCTTGGTGGAAGAGCCTTTGTATAGGCATAAAATGCGTCATAGGGCTCCACCTGAATGGAAGCCTGTTTTAAAACGGTTTGGACCGCCTAGTTTAATATGGCGGGATTGACAAAGAGAGTTGCTTCCTCCTTGGAAAGGGCAAAAAAGGAGAGAAAGACCGGGGTGCAGGGCAGGTCCCCACCTCTCAGATTGAGAAGCCAGGCAATATCCTCCAAGGCGGTCAAGAGGCAAACATCCGCCTGATGTTTCTCCAACGCATCCCTAACGGTGCGAAGCTTTTCCTCTCGGGACTGGCCGGCATAGGTATCGGAAAGGATCCAGATGGGTTCGGCGGACAGGGGCGGGCGAGTGGACCAGACTTCCCCGGGCAAATCCAGATCCGTTCGTAGGGAGACACCCAAGGGCTGCAGCCGCCGCTGAAAAGCCAGGGAAGCCCGGGCGCTGACGCAGCGGCCGTCAAAGGCCAGCACTTGACCTTGTGTTAGATGGCGTTCCAAGTAGGTCTCGATGCTGGGAACAGAAGGCTCCCCCTGGCGCATTAAGGTGATTCCAGTGCCTGAGAGCTGCTCCTGGGCTTGGATGAAATAGCGGCTGTCGGTCCAAAGGCCAGCCCAGTCCTGAAAAACCAGCAGACTGCCCGCAGAGCCGGTAAAACCAGAAAAATGGGCACGGGCAGCAAAATAATCCCCGGAGTATTCGCTGCCATGAAAATCCCCCGAGGGGATGTAGAGGGCCGTCACACCATGGGCGGCCATGGCCTGGCGCAGTTCAGACAGAG
>JBHAQX010000174.1:0-10887 GCA_041830595.1 Evtepia sp. | reverse complement strand
GTCATGGCGTATAATTCTGAGAGTAGCCTGTCGAAAATGATGAAAATAACCAATGAGTTACGTCGTTCCTCCTACCTTAGTTATATACCCGAGTCTCTACGTGGCCTAAATGTAACCCAAATGGAGGCCTTGGATTACCTGCAGCTCAACAGAGAGAAGGAGGTATTCCAAAAAGATGTAGAGGCGTATTTGCGCATTCGGCGCTCTTCCGTAAGCACCCTGCTCCATAACCTAGAGAAAAGCGGGCTCATTTTGCGGGAGCCGGTTCCTGAGGATGCACGGCTGAAAAAAGTTGTGCTTACCGAACAGGGGCAAATGATCTGCCAAGCAATTGGAGATCATCACAGGCAAGTTCAGGCGTATATGCGCCGCATCTTGAGTGAGGAAGAGTTAGATAGTCTAGCTCATGTTCTGGAAAAAATCATTGTGAATATGGATGCATTTTTTTCGGCTCAAGAGGAGAGGGGGGAGAGTGTGGATTGATAAAAGTGCTCTTCGCAATCCAAGAAAACCATGGAGGTCAAAATGCGTAAAGTTAAAATACTTGCAGGAATATTAGTTGCCCTGATGCTGTTTTCGCTGTCAGGGTGTGGGAATAGGGAAGTAGTTCCCGAAGAAGAAGAAAATCCCGGCGTTGCCGTTGAGGTGGTCACAGTGGGCCGCGGCAATATCTCTACGGAAAATAATATTTCCGGTACCATTGTGGCAGAGAAAAGCGAATCAGTTTTTGTCTCCCTGTCTGCCCGCTGCATCGATGTTTATGTGGAAGAGGGAGACACGATAAAAGCAGGGCAGATCATTTGTGTACTGGATCTGGGTACGACCCGAGATAATTATGAGCTCGCCTCTCTCAACTACAAAAATGCCCAGCAGAGCTATCAGGATCAGTCACTGGTTCTGAACCAGCAGATTACCCTGGCAGAAAAGAACTATAATGACACCAAAGCCCTCTTTGATATTGGTGCAGCGTCTCAACTGGAAGTAGATAAGGCAAAGTTGGACTGGGATAATGCCCGAGCCAGCGCCAATTCTGCCTTGAACCAGCTTGAAGTTTCCATGAAGAATTCTCAAGCGACGATGAATCAGATTAGCAGCTCCTTGGTTAATGTTGATTTGAGTGGAAATGTGCGGGCGCCCATTAGTGGTTCGGTCATCCAGCTATCAGCAGCAAAAGACGGCTTTGTCAGTGCGGGAGCCCCTGTAGCCACCGTAAGCTCTTTGAGTGATATGAAGGTGAGCCTTTTCGTGGCAGAGTCTCTGGTTTCAAAGCTTCACAAGGGGGAGCAAGCAATGGTTACAGTAGGCGCCTTGGGGAAAAACTTTCAGGGCACGATACAGACTGTGGCTAGTGCAGCAAACCAGACAAAACTCTATGGCGTGCAGATTGCCATTCCGGAAGAGGCAACCGCCGGCCTTCTGAACGGCATGTTTGCAGATGTAAAGCTGTTTACCGATTCGAAAGAAGATGTAGTCGTCATTCCCACAGAAGCCATTTTGGTAGATGGGAGTGGACAGTATGTTGTCATCCTAGATAAGGAAAACTTAGCCCGCAAAACGCCCGTACAGGCTGGGCTTGTGGGCGATGGGGTGACAGAGATACTCGAAGGCCTCTCCGGGGGCGAAACTCTGGTGGTTATAGGCCAGACGTATCTTGGAGATGGGGATTTAGCCCGGATTGTATCTCATGAGGGCTCTCAGCCATGAATATTGCCGGGTTTTGCATTAAGCACAAAGTAACCACGATTTTAGCGTTTATTTTAATTGCTGTGTTTGGGTTTGCTCTTTACTCCGATCTTAAGCTGACCCTTATTCCAGAAATTGAGTATCCCGCAGCCTATGTCACCTGCTATTACAATGGTGCGGGACCAGAAGAGATTGAGGAGCTGGTAACGAGGCCCTTAGAGTCTGTGATCGCCACCATTCCTGGCGTAGAAAAAATTGATTCTACCTCTCAGGAAAATATGAGTACCATCATGATCGAATATAGCGATGGCACCGATCTGGAAGTGGCGGCCAACAAGCTACGTGAGCGCTTCGACCAGCTCACCTTACCAGAAGGCTGTAATGATCCCATCCTATACAATTTGGACATCAGCGCCATGATGCCTGTGGTAGCCGTAGCCATGATGGGAGAGGACCTCTCTAGTCTGCAGACGGCAGCCGATAAGATTGTCAGCCCCTCCCTCGAGCGGATTGACGGTGTAGCGGCAGTGCAGGTGTATGGTGGCATGGATGCACAAATTACAGTTGCAACTGATGCCACAAGACTGGCAGGCTATGGGCTGACCATCTCTCAGATTTCCAGCGTGCTGGCGGCGAACAACGTGCTTCTCCCTGGCGGACCGGTGGATAATGGCACTCAGTCCCTCACGGTGAGTACAGATGGTAAGCTGAAAAGTGTTGCGGATGTGGCTCAAATTTTGATTCCTTTGCCTGCAGGTGGTACCGTGCGCCTGAGTGAGGTAGCCCATATTTTCCTAGAAGAGGATCGCCAGGATACGGTGGCAAAGTCCAATGACAGCAACTGTGTGGTGCTGGCCGTAAACAGGCAGTCCAATGTGAATGAGGTGGACACGGCTCGCCAGGTTAAGGCTGCTCTGGACAAAGTTGCCCAAGAAAATCCTGCTTTGGATTTTTTGATCGTTCATGACTCCAGCGAGTATATTGAGCGCACTGCGAGCAATGCGGTCCAGAATATTATTATGGGAATTGTACTAGCGGCCTTTGTGGTGCTTTTGTTCCTGCGTCGCCCTGGAGCTACAGCTACCATAGTCGTATCCATGCCCTTCTGTATTTTGACCGTCTTTTTGGTGATGAAGTTCTTTGATATCACCTTAAACATGATTAGCCTAGGCGGCATTGCCATGGGCGTTGGTATGATTGTAGATAACTCCATCGTTGTACTGGAGAACATCTATCGCTATGCCGCAGACGGGTATTCCCGCTATGATTCTTGTGTAAAGGGCACCAAGGAAGTTACCCTTCCCATTACGGCCTTTACCCTGACTACCGTGGCAGTCTTTTTGCCCATTGGACTGTCCGGCGGACTGTCTGGAATGCTGTTTCGAGACTTCTCTCTGACCGTAGTCTTTTTGCTCTTGGCCTCTTTGCTGATTGCACTAACCTTAGTTCCTCTGCTGTGCTATTTCCTCTTGGACGAGAAGAAGGCGCACCGTAGAAGAATGAAGCATGACGAAAAGGCCCCGCCTTTTGCAGACCTCGTTGTTAAAATGCGCCAGGGCTACCTAAAAATCTTGAAGTTTTTCATTCGCAAACGCTGGGTAGCCATGCTGATTTCCCTTGGCATGGTGGTGCTTTTTGTGGTTTCCTGTATGTCCACCAATTCGGTGCTGATGCCCGATGTGGACCAGGGAGAACTTACCGTTTCCATCTCCATGCCTGCAGGGACAGAAGTGGAGCAGACCATTGTAATGGCTGACAGAGCGGTCGAGATCGTTCAGGCAAATTGCCCTGAGCTGGAATCTCTGTACTATTCGGCGACAGCTGGTTCAGCAGATGTGGTTGTGAGCCTGGTCAATGTGCGGGAGCGCAGCCGCTCCAGCAAAGAGGTTGCCAATGATCTACGCAAAATGTTAGCGGATCTGGCAGGTTGTGAAATTTCCATCGGCGCCAATAGTATGGCTTCCATGGCATCCAACAGCAGTGATATCTATGTGGAGATTTCCGGTGACGACTTCAAGGTATTGGAAAAGATTTCGAATGATCTCGCTGCGCAGATTGAGAAAATACCAGGGGCAGTGAACATTAAAAGCTCGATGCAGGAAGCTACACCGGCGGTGAAGGTGAACATCAACCGTGAAGCTGCGGCGATGTATGGCCTCAATCCGGCGATCATTGGCAGTGCGGTGCGGGCCGAGCTCTCCGGTGTTACCGCTACCACTATGACCATGAATGGAAAAGATTTGGATGTAGTGATTAAGGGCAACGAAGTGGCATCCGAGAACTTGGATGCGCTGCGGTCTATGCCTTTGGCCGCCCTCACAGGTGGTCAGGTTCCTCTATCTGCCGTGGCCGATGTGGTGGTGGAGCTCACGCCCCAGAGCATCAATCGGTTTAACCAAAGCCGTCAGGTTAACATTAGCGGTGAGCTGGGTGCAGACGGAGAGCTGACCCAAGTGAACCAGGAAATCATGGCAATCATTGATGCTTATGAGATGCCGGAGGGCTACAATGCAAATGCCGGAGGCACCTATGAGGATATGATGACAAACTTTGGCTCCCTTTTCTTGGCGCTGGGTGTAGCCCTGGGACTTGTTTACTTTGTGTTGGCGTCCCAGTTTGAATCCTTCCTTATGCCGCTGATTGTTATGCTGATTTTGCCCGTGGCCTTAACCGGTGCCCTCTTTGGTCTGCCATTGACCGGGAGCGACCTATCGATGGTTGCGATTATAGGACTCATTATGCTAGCCGGTGTTGTGGTCAATGCGTCGATTATTCTCGTGGACTATATTAAGGTGCGAAGACTTATGGGAGAGAGCAAGGAAGATGCCATCCTAGAGGCTTGTCCTCTGCGTATTCGGCCTATTCTCATGACCACCTTGACGACTATCCTTGCCATGGTTCCCATGTCTTTGGGCATTGGAGATGGGGCAGAACTGATGCAGCCCATGAGCATTGTTATGATTAGTGGTATGGTGATTTCAACCATCGTAACATTGTTCTTCACCCCAGTTTACTATTCTGTTTTGGATAGCTTTGGGGCACGTGTCGCCTCTTTGTTCAAACGGAAAGAGGAAGGGCCTGACGAGCAGGCCCCGGAGGCTCCGCTAGGTTAAGAAAGGAAAAAACTGTTGCACTGGGATTGTTAGGAATCTTGGTGCAGCAGTTTTCTTTTTTAGGAAATTATTGTATTCTCTAAAGATATGGGGGCAGTGGGTCGAAAAGATAAGTATAAAGGTCGTTATGGCACAGCAGGGAGGCGAGCGTAATGACAATGAAGATAAAGGGCAACCAATCTGATTCCGTGCAGGGTGTTGAAAAGGTTGGGGTTGTGAAGGAAAAGCTGCAACGTGAGGAGCAGCAGAGAAGTCCCTACCATGGAAGGAGTCCGAACGAAAGAGGCCGAAATGAGGACAGCTACGTTCCTTCCACTCATGAAGAACAGGTTATCTACAAACCAAATCGAGAGAAAAAGGGCGCTCTGCATGGGAACCGAAAGGAACAGGTGGGGGCCTTTCAAAGAATGGTTGAGCTGCTTTTTGAAAAGCAGATGGCCTTGGCCTGCGCTGTGATGCAGCAGTGGCAGGAGTGGTTGGGCCATATGGGGACCCAACAGTTTGCAGAAGAGGCAGAAAATCAGGCCCTGCAAATGCTGGCTGAACTTGAGAAAGATGCTATGTGGGGGATGGATGCGGTAGCCAGCAGAATTGTAGAGTTTGGAAAGCATGTGTTGGGGGGTGACCCCAGTCAAAACAGCTTAATGAAAGACGCTGTGGATAGGGGCTTTGACCAGATAGAGAAGGCCTGGATGTTTACCCTACCCAGCCCTACAAAAAAGACGTACCTTCAGATTCAGTTTCTTTTTGGGGAGTGGGAAAAAGAAGCTTTATCAAAAGCTGTAGCAGAGGAAACCTGACGGAACAGGAAGAGACCGGAAGTAATACCAAGCTGAAGCAGATCATTTGCCGGGACATTTTTCTTGACAGTGGGAGTGAGACTTCGTATAATAGGGGCACAATCAAATTACTCTATGAGGGAGTAGTTGGCGCTTTTGCGCGGCAAGTCAACAAACTGGTCGAAATCGGCCTGGCTTGCCTTAATTAACGAGACTCATGTGTCCGCCAAGGTGGGTGCAGGGTCCTTGGCTTTTTGACTCTGGAAACCGCAAAGGCGGGGGCCGGAGTTTTTTGTTTGGGAAAAGGAATGGGAAGGGAGCAAAGTGGAGTGCAGTTGATAGAGTTGGTTCTGATTGCCCTAGGTTTATCCATGGATGCCTTTGCAGTTTCCGTCAGTTTAGGTCTTTTCGGAGCAGGAAAATCCCTGAAAAAGAGTTTAACAGCGGGGTTGTGGTTTGGTAGCTTTCAGGGCTTAATGCCTCTCATCGGGTTTTACTTAGGCAGCCTTTTTGCAAGGCAAATTGTAAGCGTCGATCACTGGATCGCATTTTTCTTGTTGGCGGCCATCGGGGGAAAGGCCCTCTATGGGGCGATCAAAGGGGGAGAGCCTGAGGAAGGAGGCAGGGACTTGTCACTGGGGGGGTGGCGCATGCTAACCCTTGCAGTTGCAACCAGTATTGATGCACTGGCCGTGGGAATTTCCTTTGCCTTTTTGCAGGTAGAAATTGTTTCTGCGGTAGCCTTGATTGCCATCATAACCTTTCTCATATCGGCTCTTGGTGTTTGGGTTGGAACCTTGGTGGGAGCTCGCTTTCGCAGGTGGGCAGAATTCTTTGGAGGAGGGATTCTCATCTTAATTGGACTTAAAATACTGTTGGAGCATTTGGGCATTCTCTAGCTCATGAGGATCAGCAGAAATAGAAGGAAGGACAAAGCACAAGCTTTGCCCTTCCTTCTTGATATATCGCAAACTACGTGTGGTTAAAAAGAAGGATTCTGCCGATAATGCGGACATAAAAACTCCTTTTGCATATCATTCTTGTGCGGCCTGACAACTGCACAAGAAAAGCAAAAGGAGGTCATTCGGATGGCGAATGATATAAAAAGTTAAACTCATACCAAGTGGAATTGCCAATACCATATAGTCTTTGCGCCGAAGTATGGAAGAGAGATGTTCATTGGAGAAAAGCAAGTTGAAATAGGGGAAATATTAAGAAAACGATGTTGAGGCAGAGGGTTGTTCCTGTGAGCAGAGCACCTCGGCTTCTCGTAGCTTCACGATGATTTGCTCTGTTGTGTAGTTTATTTTCCCCATTCCCTGTACACTCCGTTTTTCTAGTTTATCAGCTTTTTTCTAACGTTTAAACTATACACAGTATAGGGTAGGGGGACAGGCCATTATTTGTGTAGCCTTTATTCCACTTCTTCTTTCAGGAGCGCATATAAAGCCATATCGAGAACGACACCATCCTTTACCGCATTCTGCCGAAGGATGCCTTCCTGGACAAATCCCGCCTTTTCTAGCACACGGCGGGAGGCTGTATTTTGGGCAAAGGGTTCAGCAAAAACACGCAGAAGATCGGTAGAGGAAAACACAAAGTCACAGGCCTCCTTGACGGCTGCGGTGGCCATGCCCTTCCCCCAATAAGGTTTTGCTAGAAAGTAGCCCAATTCTCCAGTACGAGAGTGAATATTCTCCTTGCGAAAAATGCCAATGCTGCCTACGGCCCGGCCTTCCTCATTTTGAATGGCCCAGGTGTACTGGCTATCCCTTGGGGCAGACAGGGCGGCATTCAAAAAATTCAGTGCGTCCTCTTTCGTATAAGGATAGGGAATGCCGTCACGCAGATTGTTTTGTATGGCAGGGTCGTTGATGGCCAGGGCCAAATCCGGGGCATCCGAGAGCTGCCAGGGACGGATCCATTTCATAGAGCACCTTCTTTCTTATTCGGGTAGAAGCTGAATCATAGCCGCCTGGTTTCCCCGCTGATCCCCCAGTTTTCGGTGGGACCAAAACTCTTCCAAATGACAGGCCGTGCAAAGAGGAGAGAGGGAGATGTGCTGGGAGGACAGGCCCTGAGAAAGCAGCTGCTGGACCAGAATACCCTTTAAATCCACGGCATACTTTCCAGCCCCAAGTTCAGCCACAAACGGGGCAATCAAATCTCGGCCAAGGTAAGCTTCCATTGCAGTCGGAACATCTTGGTGGGTTTCAAAGCAGTTGGCGCATATACCGGGGCCGATGGCGGCCAAGATATAAGCGGGGTCAGAACCAAACTGGGTCTGCATGGCAGCCACCGCTTTTTGCACAATGCCCATAGATGTGCCACGCCAGCCGGAGTGCACGGCTCCGATGACCTTCTGTTTGGGGTCATAGAGCAGGATGGGGATACAGTCGGCGTAAAACACAGCCAGGGTTAAATTAGGGCAGTTGGTCACCAGCGCGTCGGCCTCCAAATTGTTGGCATCGTAGAGATGGGTAAGGGCATCTTTCTCGGTCACAACCTTAACGATGTCAGAGTGAATCTGCCTGCAAAAGACCATCTGATCGGGGTTCGTGCCGATTGCCTGGGAAAAGCGGCGGTGATTTTCGGCGACGAGAGCCGGATCATCCCCCCGGCTACGGCCTAAGTTAAGGCCTGCTAGGGCACCCTGACTGACCCCGCCCAGCTTTGTGGAAAAACCATGGGCCACCCCGCCGGACCGGGTGAAGGAATCGGCGCAATAGTAGAGGAGAGCTTCTTTTTGCATCTGAGTAAACGACATGATAGCTCCTTTATAAAAGACAGGGGCTGCGTTTGCAGCCCCTGTCACATACTATAATTTCATTAGGACTGGGGAGAACCGCCCTCGGGGTGATAGGTGGGGCAGGTGCATTTTTTCCACTTTAGGCCACTGCCGCAGGGGCAGGGGTCGTTGCGGCCGATTTTAATGACCTTTTTCACGGGCATTTTTTTCACGCTGCCGTCACCGCCGCCGGACTCGCCGGTGATCTTTGCCACACGCTCCCGCTTCACTTCCCCGGTTTGCACCTTGGTCAAGAAGATGCGGCGCACCGTCTCCTCCTGGATGGCGGCAACCATAGCCTCGAACATATCAAAGCCTTCCCGCTTGTATTCAACTACGGGATCTGTCTGGGCGTAAGCCCGAAGAGAAATGCCCTGTTTTAGCTCGTTCATGGCATCGATGTGATCCATCCAGTACTCGTCCACCACCCGCAGCATAATCACCCGCTCCAGTTCACGCATAACTGGTGCGCCGAGCTGCTGCTCTTTGGCGTCATAGACCGCATCGGCCCGCTCTTCCAGCATTGCAATCAGCTTCTCACGGCTAAGTGAGGCAAGCTCTGCATCGTGGAACACTAGGTCGTCGGGAGAGAGGAATAGACCCCGGAAGGGTGTCGTGATTTCCTGCCACACATCGCCGTCGATCTGTCCCTGGTCATTTCCGTGCTGGGAGATGACGGAGCTGGAAAGATAATTGTGGAGCATGGTGCGGATGTTGTCCTTCATGTCCGCACCGTCCAGCACCTGACGGCGCTGCTTGTAGATGATCTCACGCTGGGTGTTCATCACGTCATCGTATTGCAGCACATTTTTACGGGACTGGAAGTGGCGAGACTCCACACGTTTTTGGGCGTTTTCGATGGCACCGGTGAGCATTTTTGCATCGATGGGTGTGTCGTCGTCAATTTTAAGGGACTCCATCATATTCATCACCCGATCCGAGCCGAAGAGACGCATGATATCGTCCTCCAGAGACAGGTAGAAGCGGGTAGCACCGGGGTCACCCTGACGGCCGGCACGGCCCCGCAGCTGATTGTCAATACGGCGGGACTCGTGGCGCTCGGTGCCCAAGATGAAGAGGCCGCCCACCTCTTTGACCCGCTCCGCCTCGGGAAGAATGGCCTGCTTGTGCTTGGCCTCTGCCTCGGCGTACATGCGGCGGGCATCCAGAATTTCCTGATTGTCCGTATCGGCAAAGCCGGTGGCCTCTACAATCAACTCTTCCGAGAGCCCTGCCTTGCGCAGGTCGGCCTTGGCCAAATACTCGGCGTTACCGCCCAGCATAATATCCGTACCACGACCTGCCATGTTGGTGGCCACGGTAATGGCTCCAAAGTGGCCGGCCTGGGCTACGATCTCGGCTTCCTTCTCGTGGTTCTTGGCGTTTAGCACATTATGCTTGATGCCCTGCTTTGTGAGCATTTTGGAGATAAGCTCGGACTTTTCGATGGAAACGGTACCCACCAGAACCGGTTGACCCTTCTCATGGCACTCTGCAATTTGACGGATGATGGCACGATACTTGCCCGTGGTGTTTTTATAGACCACGTCGGGGTTATCGATTCTGGCAATGGGACGGTTGGTGGGGATTTCCACAATGTCCAGTGAATAGGTGTGGCCAAATTCCTCTTCCTCTGTCATGGCCGTACCGGTCATACCGGAGAGCTTATGATACAGGCGGAAGTAGTTTTGGAAGGTGATGGTGGCCAGCGTCTTAGACTCACGGGCAACGGTGACCTTTTCCTTGGCCTCAATGGCCTGGTGCAGGCCCTCGTTGTAGCGGCGTCCATACATAAGACGGCCGGTGTTTTCATCGACGATGATGACCTCACCATCTTTAACCACATAGTCAATGTCCCGCTTCATAAGACCTCGGGCACGAATGGCCTGGTTGATGTGATGGGAGAGGGTGCTGTTTTCTGGGTCGGAAAGGTTTTCAATGTTAAACTGCTGCTCTGCCTTTTCAATGCCTCGAGCCGTTAGGGTAACAGTACGGGCCTTTTCGTCAGTGACGTAGTCGGCATCCAGATCGTCCGACTCCTGCTCCTTGGTGTCCACAGACGCAACCCGAAGTCCCTTGAGTTTGGCGACGAAATTATCCACGATGGTATAGAGCTCGGTGGACTTGTCGCCCACGCCGGAGATAATCAGAGGCGTTCTGGCTTCGTCAATCAAAATGGAGTCAACCTCGTCCACGATGGCATAGCTGTGGCCACGCTGCATCATCTCTGACTTGTAGATGGCCATGTTGTCTCTTAGATAGTCAAAGCCATATTCATTGTTGGTGCCGTAGGTGATGTCGGCGTTATAGGCCATCTGCTTTTCCTGATTGGTGAGGCCGTGGACAACCAGGCCCACTTCCAGGCCCAAAAAGCGGTAGACCTTCCCCATCCACTCACTGTCACGCTTGGCCAGGTAGTCGTTTACCGTGACAATGTGGACCCCTTCTCCGGCCAGTGCATTCAGGTAGGCGGGCAGGGTAGCCACCAGGGTTTTACCTTCACCGGTTTTCATTTCCGCTATAG
>JBHAQX010000173.1:0-3290 GCA_041830595.1 Evtepia sp. | reverse complement strand
CTAGCCGTAACCTGCCCGCCGTGTACATGCACCGTTTCCTGGACAATGGCAAGCCCTAGCCCTGTGCCCCCGGCCTCTCTGGCTCTGGCCTTGTCTACCCGGTAGAAGCGATCGAAAATATGGGGCAGATCCTCCTCCGGCACACCCAGTCCCGTATCCTCTACCGTGATGACCGCCCTATCTTCCTGACAGGACGTACGGATAAAAACGTCACCACCAGGCAAATTATACTTGATGGCGTTTTCCATTAAGTTGGACATAATATGCAGAAGCTCTCCCTCATGGGCCAAAATGGTACTAGCCTCCAGTTGGGTATGAAGGGTGACATGGGCCGCCTGGGCAAGTGGCTGCAGCAAATGGCAGGTTTTCTGGATGATCGCAGCAAGTTCCACAGGCTCCACTCTGCGTTTTTGCCCTGCATCGAGACGATTCAATGCCAGCAGGTCCTCGCTGATCCGAATCAGCCGATCCGCGGCCTCTCCAATGTCTTCCACAAACTCCCGGGTTGTCTCCTGCTCCATGTCACTTTGCAAAATCGAGTCGGTCAGCAACCGAATGGAGGCCAAGGGGGTCTTTAGCTCGTGAGATGCGTCGGAGACAAAGCGCCGCCTGGCATCCTCGGTAATTTGCAGTCGATCGGTCAGCTGGTTAAACTCCTCACCTAACTGGGATAGTTCATCTCTCCCGCTTACTGCAATGCGGTGGGTATATTCTCCCTCTCGCACAATGCGAATGGCGCCCAGCAGGGCATTGATACGCTTGGTGATGGTACGAGACAGAAGTCCCGATGTAAGCAGCACCAAGATGCAGACCACCACAGAAATAATCTGTAAGTTGTTTTGCACCCCCTTAAGGAGTACCCCCTGCTCCTCATCCCGCTCGTAGAGATACACCGCCCCTACAATGCGGCCACGGCCCAAAACCGGAGACACCGCCCAACTACGAAACACGCCATTATGGTAGGTTCCGTGAAAGACATCTTGCCCCTGCAGGGCCGATACAATCCCCCCCACCAAGGCATAGCGGCCCAGCATGGACTCCTCCCCAGAATCATAGAGAATCAAGCCCGCTTCATCGGTCACCAAGATTCGGTCATACTTGAGATCTTCCAACAGTTCAATGGCCTGCTCCACCCCCTGGGCGGTTAGCCCCTCTGAAACAGGGAGAGTGTTCGCCACAAGGAGAACCTGCCCTTGCAACGCCGTCTGCTTGGACTGAAACATCATATTTTGGGTTGTGAGCAGAGGGTAAGTATTCAACAGAATCAACACGGCCATAATAATCGCCGCATAGACCAGTGCCAGCTTAGCTTGAATGGAAAACACCAGCGTGCCCCCCTCGGCAAGACGAAAGGTCTTCGCCTTTTTATGTTCCCTGTTCCACTTCTTTAAAATAGTAGCCCACTCCCCACTTTGTCATTAGATGCTGGGGACTGGCCGGTGTCTCCTCCATTTTCTCCCGCAGTCGGCGCATATGTACGTCCACTGTGCGGTAGTCCCCTGTATAGGTGTAGCCCCAGATGAAATTCAAAAGCTGCTCCCTGCTATAGACTCGCCCCGGGTTTTTCATCAGCAGCTCCAAAAGATCAAACTCTTTGGCGGTTAACTCCACAGCCCCCCGACCGCTCCAGGCGGAGCGGGAAGCGGTATCAATTCTCCATTCCCCGGAAACCAGCTGGTCGTTGGACTTTTTCCTGTGACCCTGGTTCGCCCGACGCAGCAGCGCCCGCACCCTTGCCTTTACCTCTAAAATATTGAAGGGCTTTGTAATATAATCATCAGCGCCATACTCAAAACCCAAAAGTTTGTCGGTATCCTCGTCCCTTGCGGTGAGCATAACAATAGGCACAGCAGAAAACTCCCGAATCTCCATACAGGCTTGCAGACCGTCAATTTTAGGCATCATCAAGTCCAGTATGATCAGATCATAGTCTCCCTGTTTGGCCATGGCAACTGCCTGCTCCCCATCGTAACCCACCTCAACTTGGTGCCCATCATTTTCTAAGTTAAATTTTAGTCCTTTGACCAAAACCTTCTCATCGTCTACTACCAAAATCTTTGACATATGAAAACCTCCTTAGGCCTCTGCTGTAATATAGGGCAGCAGCTTTTCAAATGTTGCCTGGCCAATGCCAGGCACCTGCATCAGCTCCGCCTCCTCTTGAAATGGTCCGTTTTCTTCTCGATAGGATACAATGGCCTGGGCCTTTGTCTGGCCAATGCCAGGTAGGCGAATCAAGTCTTCCAGTGGTGCAGAGTTCAGGTTAATCCGCTCTCCCTCCAAAATACCAGGGGCAGAATTCTCTTCCGTTGTCTCCACGGGAAGGGTCTGCTGCCCAGAACGAGAGACTTCAACCCGTGTCATCTCTGTAGGTTTCCCTGACCAGAGGAAAAAGGCTAGGGTTCCCAGGAAAAAGACCGCCGTCAAGAGGAGCACCGCCCACTCAATCCCAGATATTTTTTTCATCGTCCCACCTCCTGCCGTTGCGTCTTGCTGCGATTTTTGTTATAATAGGAAGAATTACGGTTCTAACTCTACAGCTTATATACCTTATTCCGATCTTTTGAAGTCTATTTCATCTTACTAGCAATTATAGCACAGGGAGTGATCGTTTCCTATGAAAAAAATATCCACCCAAATCTTTGCTGCTCTTATCTGCCTGTTGCTTTTTCTAGGCATTTCCCCCCTATCCTACGCCTTGTCGGATAATGGCTATGGTGATGTGGCTGCCCAGGCGGCTCTGCTAATTGACATTAGGCCTACCCAAGAAAAGGATGCCCTTCTCTACGATAAAGATATGCACTCCCGCCGCTTCCCCGCCAGTATCACCAAGGTGATGACGGCTCTTCTGGTTCTAGAAGCCATTGACCGAGGGGAAATTAGTGAAGATACCGTTCTCACCTGCTCTGCCGAGGCTCTGGCAGGCCTTCCTTGGGATGCCTCCTCCGTGAACACCAAAGTGGGCGAACAACTGAAGGTGCATGACTTGCTCTACTGCCTCATGCTCCCTTCCGCCAATGAATCTGCCAATATGCTGGCAGAAGGGGTAAGTGGCAATATACCGGACTTTGTTGCTGCCATGAATGCCCGTGCTGCGGAACTTGGCATGGTTAACACCCAGTTTAAAAATCCCAGCGGTCTTCATAGCAACGAACACTATTCCTCCGCCTATGATATCTATCTAATGGCACGAGAGGCGATGCAGCACCCCCTTTTCCAAGACATTGTTTCCACCACCAAAAAAGACAATATTAGTACTTTCATCAATCCAGGTCTGCAAGGTTTCTACT
>JBHAQX010000172.1:0-7212 GCA_041830595.1 Evtepia sp. | reverse complement strand
GTCCGCATCGAGGGGGAGAATAAGAACAAAGGGTTCCTCAGGGTCAAGGGTAATGGTCTGGGACTTGTCTCCATTGTGCACCTCTACCCGGGTAATGTTGGGTGCGTTGAGAGAGAGGAGAATGCTGACCTCACGCTCGCCATGGTGGAACTCACAAATGTCAGTTTGGATGAAGTTCATAAAGCCCCGGGAGCGGGCAGAAAAGCCAAAGGAGAGGCCGCTGCCCTTCAGATAAATGGAGTAAATGGCGTTGTCCATCTCCTTGGGGTAAAAGAGAAGGGCAGCAACATCCTTCTCTTGGGTTTGTATACACAGCCAGTCCTCTGGGATGGGTTGGTTGCGGCGGGAAAAGGACTCCAGGCGGCCGCCATCCGGAATACCAAACACATTATTCTGATAGCCAATCACCAGTACGATGGCAATCAGTATGGCCACAGGAATCAAGATTTGTTGAAAGGGTTTTTTCATAAAGAGGAACCTCCCCAGTGTTGATGATACATTCTCTTTCAGTGTAACACAAAGCCCCCATACTTTTCAAGCCGTATACAAGATCATTCTGTCGGCCCGGGCTGGGGCAAAACGAAAAAAGCCGACAGAAGGCAATGCCTTCCATCGGCTTTGGGTTCCGTCTTAATAGGCTACTCCCCAGTAGACCATGGTCTTTGCGGGTTTTCCGCAGATGGCGCAGGTCTCCCCCAGGGATTCCTGGGCAAAGGGCATGCAGCGGGAGGTCATTCCCGCCTCTTCCTTCATTCGGATTTCGCAGGCTTCTTCGCCGCACCACATGGTTTTAATGAAGCCACCCTTTTCCTCCTGAAGGCGTCGAGCCTCCTCCAGAGAATTTGCCTGGTAGGTATGCTCGTCCAGGTTTTTCTTCGCCCGGGCAAAGAGGGTTTGGTGAATGTCCTCCAAAAGGGCAGAAACGGACGCCTCCAGAGTGTCCAGAGAGACCACGGATGTTTCCCCCGTGTCCCGCCGGACCAGGACGCACTGGTTCTGCTCCATGTCCTTGGGGCCGATCTCCACCCGAAGGGGCACACCCTTCATCTCGTACTCCGCAAACTTCCAGCCGGGAGACTGGTCGGAGACATCGGTTTTCGTCCGATACCCGGCAGCCTTGAGCCGGGAGACCAGGGATTGGGCCTTGTCAATGACCCCTTCCTTATGCTGGGCGATGGGAATGACCATGACCTGGGTGGGTGCGATGCGGGGCGGCATCACCAGGCCGTTGTTATCCCCGTGGGTCATGATAATGCCGCCGATGATGCGGGTGGACAGGCCCCAGGAGGTCTGGTGGGGGTAGCTCAGGCCGTTGTTCTTATCGGCAAAGGTAATGTCAAAGGCCCGGGAAAAGCCATCGCCAAAATAGTGGCTGGTGCCGGACTGCAGAGCCTTGCGGTCATGCATCATGCACTCGATGGTGTAGGTGGCCTCGGCCCCGGAGAACTTCTCCTTGTCCGTCTTTCGGCCCTTGACCACGGGCATGGCCAGCATGTTTTCGCAAAAATCGGCGTAGATATTCAGCATCCGCTGGGTTTCTTCCTCGGCCTCCTGGGCAGTCTGGTGCATGGTGTGCCCCTCCTGCCAGAGAAACTCCCTGTGGCGGAGGAAGGGGCGGGAGGTTTTTTCCCAGCGCAGCACGCTGCACCACTGGTTGTAAAGCTTGGGCAGATCCCGCCAGGAGCGGATGACATTGGCATAGTGCTCACAGAAAAGGGTTTCGGAGGTGGGGCGGATGCAGAGGCGCTCCTCCAGGGGTTCGCTGCCCCCTACGGTGACCCAGGCACATTCCGGGGCAAAGCCGTCTACATGGTCCTTCTCTTTCTGCAAAAGGCTCTCGGGGATGAGCATGGGGAGATAGACATTTTCATGCCCCGTCTCCTTAAACTGCCCGTCCAGAGAGGCCTGGATGTTTTCCCACAGGGCATAGCCATAGGGGCGCAAAATGAACATGCCCTTTACGCTGGAGTAATCGATGAGCTCAGCCTTGCGGCATACGTCGGTATACCACTGGGCAAAGTCCTGCTCCATGTCTGTAATTTGTTCGACCTGTTTTTTATTGTCTTTGGCCATACTATTCGCCTACCTTATCTCAATCGTCAGTGCATCATATTGTATGATGCATGGAGAAAAAAGTCAAGAGGAGGTCGCTTTCATAGCTCTTCTTGCTCAATTCTGGGGAAAGTGCTAGAATGAAAGGAACGCAGTTCGAGAAAAGGGGAGGAACGTAGAATGAAACAGTTGAATCCGGCCCACGTAGAGGCCATGAGCAATATGATTAGCCAGGCTCCCTACATGCATATGCTGAACATGCAGGTGACTCGCCTGGACTTTGGCGTCTGCGATATGCAGGTACCTATTATTGAGGGCCACCTACATGCCTATGGAGCCATGCACGGCGGAGTATACGCAGGGGTGATTGACACGGCGGCCTACTGGGCCTGCTACTGCCACATGGAAGAGGATGAGGGCTTTGTTTCCCTGGACCTAACGGTACACAATTTGGCCTCGATAAAAGAGGGCACTCTTTTTGTGGAGGGGCGCACGGTAGAGATGGGAAAAACCATGCTCATTGCTGAGGCAAAGGTATACGACCATACGGGAAGAGTGCTGGCCTATGGATCATCCAAGCTGATGAAGCGGGCCAACTTGAAAACAGCAACAACCCTGGCCGAGAGCATGGGCTATCCGCCCCTGCCCCCTAAGTTTTTATAAAAAACAAAAACGCCTATGACCTGCTTTGACGACAGGGCATAGGCGTTTTACTTGGTTAAATCAATCCAATAGGCCTGGGCAGGGCCCTGGGAACCGGGGAGGGGAAACTCCCGTTCCAACACGCCGCCATTCGCTAAAATGGTGCGGGCAGAGGGCAGGTTTTCCTTATCACAGCAGAGCATGACACGAGAGAAGCCCCAAGTACGGTAGAGAAGAAGGCACTGATGCAAGAGCTGGGTGGCATAGCCCTGACCTCGTTCCTTGGGGCGAATGCCATAGCCGATGTGCCCTGCGTATTGGCGCAGAAAATCATTGAGCTCCAGGCGCAGGGAGGCGATGCCCAGCAAGGCCCCGTCTGCTCGGCGCAGGAGCAGTCGGGTGCGGCAGGGGACAAAGCCGGGAGGGACGGTATTTGGGTGTTCCAGTTGGGTCAAGTATTGGAGCCAGGCGGAGTAGGAAGCCTGGCGCTCCAAAAGAGAGGCACCGTGAAGCTGCTCTTCGCCGAAGGCTCTGTGTTCCGCTAAGTAGTCCAGCACCTGTGCCTCGTGAGCGGGGGTGGGGCGAATCAAAAATAAGTTGTTCATGGCTTAGGGAATGGAAAACAGGCGCTTGCCGTTTTCGGTGGTTACCCGCACCACCTCTTCGTAGGGGATGCCTTTGATTTCCGCAATGGTCTCCGCCATGCGATAGACCATGGTAGAGTCACAGCGCTTGCCCCGAAAGGGGGCGGGGGCCATGTAAGGTGCATCGGTTTCCACCATAATATGCTCTAACGGCAGCCACTTGATGACTTCCGGTGCCCGGCGGGCATTTTTAAAGGTGATGGTGCCTGTGAAGGAGAGAAGATAACCCAAATTGACCAAGGTCTTGGCATCCTCCACCCCGCCGGAGTAGCAGTGAAACACCCCTGTGACCTTGGGATAGTCTTTAACCAGGGCCAGAGTATCCTGGTGGGCGTCCCGATCGTGGACGATAACGGGGAGGTGATACTGCTCAGCCAGCTCCATCTGTCGGCGGAATATCGCCTTTTGTACGGGATGGGGGGCATTGTCATCATAGTAATAATCCAGGCCGATCTCACCCACCGCCTTTACCCGGGGTTGCTGCAACAGGACTTCAAGCTCGTCTGACCAGTGGGGCAGTTGGGCGGCAGCGTCTTGGGGATGTATGCCGGCGGCGGCATAGATGTGGGGATAGCGATTGGCAAGCTCGATGCAGACCTGGGAGCTTTTCAGGTTACTACCCGGACAGAGCACCAGACCAACCCCCTTGGAGGGAAGGCTTTCCAGTAGTGCGTCTCGATCGGCACGAAAAGCACCGCTGTAGTAATGGGCGTGGGTATCAAACAGCATGAACACTCACCTCGGAAAAAATTTGCTTGATTATAGCATGGGATAGAGAAAAAAACAAGGGGAGACGCCAGACGGCATCTCCCTTCATAGCGGGTTGCGAGATGACAGATTAGTCGGATTCCAGGAGCTCTTTTTTCAGAACCTCCTCTGGATCTGCATTGGAAAGCAGCAACAGCTTTTGAGCCAAAATAGCGGAAAATCCGCCCATAAGGATGGTTTGGATGATCAGTTTTTCGATGGCCTCATCCGGGTCATACTCTGTAGCCGGTGGATTGAAAATGTCTTTTGCGCCGGCTCTGGTTTGAACGTTAAAAAAGTGGCCCACATGCTTGGCAATTTTTGCGTAGCGATTATAAAACCCACAAGTCTGCGCCTCAGTTAAATTCCAGGGAAGCAGTTGCTGCACACAGGCAATGGAAACGCTTTGCTTTAGGGTGAAGATCATAATCAAATAGGCAATATGGATGCGATAATACTTTCGCTTGTGTGGCGCTGGCATGACTTTAAGACGCACATAATTATTGATGGTTGAGGGGGTAATGGGCTTTTGGGAGCCATCGACCAGAGGAATGAAATTGAGGTAATGGGACAGCAAACCGACCAGTTGATCCATATAGAGGCCCATGTCCGGAATGTCAATCCAATCAGGCAGAGAGTACCCGTCTAAATAGGCCTCCCAGCGGTGTAGCTTGTGCTTGATAAGCATTTCATCATATGAGATATTAAATCACCTGGCTCATGGTAGCACAGAAAAAAGAAGGATGCAATCCATAAGCGGCGAACAACATGTTTCCCCATGTAAACAGCAGACTAGATATAAAAACTGTAGAAAAACCAGAAAAAAAGTTACGTTTTCATCGAAAAAAGTAAATTCAATAACCTTGCAGGAGATCAAAGAAAAGCAGGAGAAGGGATATTGCCCCTCTCCTGCTTCAAAAGATGGTGTGTTAGAGCAGCTCCTGGTAAAGGGTCGCCGCCTGGTCTTTTCCTACGTGCTCGCTTACCTGTAAAACCTCCAGCTTTACCGTGCGGGGGCCAAACCGCAGTTCTAAGACATCCCCCACCTTTACCTCATAGGAGGCCTTGACGACCCGGCCATTGGCAGAGACCCGCTCTTTGTCGCAGGCTTCATTGGCTACGGTGCGCCGCTTAATCAGTCGAGAGACTTTCAGCCATTTATCCAGTCGCATGTGCAATCCCTCCTTTTAGGGTTTAATTCCGCCAAAACTGTGAAAGGGAAAGAGCACAAAAAACGCTTTTCCCAAAATGTAGCGCTCATCCACAGCACCCAGCTCTACATGGCGGCTGTCATTGGAAATGTTCCGGTTATCACCCATGACGAAAACCGTTCCCTCTGGCACCACGACAAAATGGGTATCCCGGGGATAGGGCAGTGCGACCATAGCTTCTTTGATATAGGGCTCATCCAGAGGAAGGCCGTCAACATAGATAAGGCCGCTGTTGTAATCAATCTCCAAGGTCTGTCCGCCGGTGGCGATGACCCGCTTTACATAGGGGTCCTTCACCTCTGCAAAGTCCTTGGTCAGCACCACAATATCCCCGTTCTTTGGGGTATAGCCCAGGTGCTGCAGCAGGAGAACCTCTCCATTTTGCAGGGTAGGCTCCATGGAAGGGCCAATGACCGTGATGATGCGTCCCAAAAAGGTGAAGAGAAGAATCAGCGCTAAAAGGGCATAGACCAGAGTTTGCAGGCAGGCAAAGAGATTGCCGGATAGCCCGGTAAGCTGAGCGCTGTCCTTAGGGCTGCTATCCTTGGGGGCTGTGCCCTCTTTGGCCAGTCGTTTGCCCCCTTGGGTTGGAGCCGGCGTTTGCTGTGTATCAGACATGAGGAATCCTCCGTTTTATCAATTGTATGGAATACGACCAAGCTGGTCAAAGGGCAAGAGAATGAAAAAAGCACGGCCTAATACATAGCGCTCATCCACGGTGCCTAAGAGAACATTGCGGCTATCGGAAGAGTGATTTCGGTTGTCCCCCATGACAAAAAGCTCGCCCTCGGGCACCACAAGGGAGAGGTTTTGCTCATTGGGGTCTGAGGGAGCCACCATCACCCCGTTGAGATAGGGTTCGTCCAAAGGCAGGCCATCTACATAGACCCGACTCTCGGCGTAGTCAATCTCGATTCGCTGCCCCCCGGTGGCAATGATCCGCTTGACAATCGGACCACGGACGGAGGCAAAAGGCTTTGTTAAAACCACGATGTCACCCGCAGCGGGACGGTACCCAAGGCTCTGGAGGAGCAGCAGTTCCCCATCTTGCAGGGTAGGGTCCATGGAGTGGCCCTCTACGGCAATCACCCGGCCGAAAAAGGTAAAGAGCAGGACCAAAAGAATCAGAGAAAAAACCAGGGCCTGGAGCCAGGAAAATAGGCTGCGGGAAAAAGCCCGTGTGGCAGGGGTCCGAGGGTCCTGCTTGGGGCCTAAAAAACGCTCTGCCATATGGGGTTCTCCCTTCCTTTACCTGCAGTTCTGGCGTTCTGCCAGTTTATAAACATTAAGTATTATACCCGCCATAAGGCAGCAATGCAATGAAAGAATTGTTAAGCTTTGGTAAGCTGCTGGCGGTAAACAGTGGGGTCATCGGACAAAAAAGTGGCCTCACGCCGGTGGCAGCTAAAGAGAAGAATCTGCCTGGATGAGGCGATATCACAGAGTAGCTCCAAGGCTTTTTTACAGCGGTGGTCATCAAAAGAGGCCAAGGCGTCATCCAAAAATAAGGGACAGGATTGGGCCCGGGGCAAAACCAGCTCCACAAGGGCAAGGCGCAGGGCGAGGTAGAGTTGATCCAGAGCACCTTGGCTCAAATAGCTGGCACTGTGCAAAGCCAAGGTGCCGGCCTGCTCCGTTTTGGCCGAAAAGTCACGATCTAGGTTTACCTTCT
The DNA here is from genome assembly GCA_041830595.1 of Evtepia sp. Taxonomy (GTDB): domain Bacteria; phylum Bacillota; class Clostridia; order Oscillospirales; family Oscillospiraceae; genus Evtepia. The sequence continues at coordinate 244 of JBHAQX010000172.1, read as the reverse complement.
CATAGGCACCCCCGGTTAGGGCAGAAAAATAGGCGGCGGTGTGGTCGTTCAGACCGGGAGAAAAGCGCACTCTAAGCTGCCGCTCTGCATCGTTTAGAGCGGTGATGGCCAGGGTAATGGCGTCATACTCCTGCTGAAGGCGCTGCTGCTCCCGGCGGTTTTGCTCCAGCTCTGCCTCCAACAGCACAGGGTCCCCCAGCTCTTGCAGGCGGCCGGTGAGCAGAGCCAGCTCCCGTTCTTTTTG
>JBHAQX010000171.1:0-3196 GCA_041830595.1 Evtepia sp. | reverse complement strand
TGCTGATTGCAGCGAGGGTCCACCCGTTCCCATCCCGAACACGGAAGTTAAGCTCGCTTGCGCCGAAAATACTTGGTGGGAGACTGCCCGGGAAAATAGGTAGTGCCAACATAAATGAGAGCCTACGAAGATCATTGTCTTCGTAGGCTCTTGTTTTTTATGTGGGAAAAAGAGCGCTTATCGGGATGTGCCGACAAGCGCTCTTTCGTTCTTCTGTGAAATATAAGGTAGACTTATTTCGGTTTTATTTCCTTGAGCCAGAGAGAAGAAAGTGTTTTCATCCCCTCTGCATCGGGATGTACGCTGTCTAAAGTGGAGTATTGCTCTTCAAAAGCAGCCAAATCCACTAAAAAACAGTTTGCGGTCTCCACCGCTTTGCGCAAAAAGTAATTGTACTCAGACAAGGGCAGGCAAGCATCTAAATTCACAAAAACAGGGTAACCCAATTCCCGTTGAAACCCCCGGCATAGACTTCCGCAATAAATCTTTGCAGAGGGGAAGAGTTCTTTGGCATGCTGAAGCATGGAATAGTACTGTGCACCGAATTCTTCCGGAGGTACGTACATGGCAACGTCATTCAGCCCGGAGTAAATTAAAATAATTTCAGGAGTGCAATCACCTTTCTTTAGCCGCGCGAGTCTCCAAGGGGCATTGGCAGGCTGATACCCCGTGCTGGAAATGGAACTCCCTGCATGAGAATCGTTGGATAAAAGATGTCCCCCCAGGCCATGGATTACCTGCATCCACCAGGTGTCCTCAACCGATGCGATGTTTGTTCGTTGTGAGAACGCTGGAAAGTAAAACACGCCGGAATCAGGGGTGTAGTTCTCAAAGGTACTGATGGAGTCACCGAGCACCGAAATATAGGGGCCTGATTGATTCGTCATACTAGTCTCCTCCTTGTCATAAAAGGGCGAAACACTTTTTTCACTTTGAGTATAGCAGAAATTCTAGAACTGGAAAAGAGGAGAAGAGAGAAACTTCTGTGATGTTTGTCTAGAATAACAAAATAAAACATTCAAAATTCGGTAATTTTGCTTTCAAAAGGCTGGACAATTTGGTCACAACACTATATTATTAATAAAGTGTGTACGCAGGTCTTTTGCGCCTACACACGTGGGGAGTACAGAGAATTCGGTAAGGAAAAACAGAGGTGATGCTATGAAGCATAAGTTTTACGGCGGTGTGCACCCCGCCGAGCACAAGGAGGCAACCGAGCACAAAGCCATGGCCCCATTGGCCAATGAGCCGGCTCAAGTTGTCATTCCCATGAATATGCACATAGGCGCCCCTTGCAAACCTGTAGTTGCAAAGGGTGACCAGGTCACGATCGGCCAGCTAATTGGTGAGACAGCAGGTCTCGGCGCGCCCATCCATGCCAGCGTATCCGGCACGGTTTTGGCCGTTGAACCCCGCCCGTCCGCCACCGGTTTCCCCGTTGTGTCTGTTGTCATTGAGAACGATTTTAAAAACACCCTTAACCCGGACTGTAAGCCTCGCGAAAACGTAGATGGCCTGACCTCAGAAGAGATCATTGCCATTGTACGTGACGCAGGTATCACCGGTATGGGTGGCGCGGGCTTCCCCACCCACGTCAAAATCAGTTCTGCACTTGGCAAGGCAGATACAATCATCGTAAACGGCGCAGAATGCGAACCCTACATCACATCGGACCATCGGCTCATGCTTGAGCAGGGGGAAAAGATTGTGAAGGGCGTTCGCTTCATTATGAAAGCGCTGAGTCTGAGCCATGCGTTCATTGGGATTGAGGACAATAAAATGGACGCAGTCAAACACCTTCAGAGCCTTGTGGGCGAAAAGAAGGACATTACCGTGGAAGCACTGAAAACCTGCTACCCCCAGGGTGCGGAAAAACAGTTGATTCAGCGAATCACTGGCAGAGAGGTGCCCCCCGGCAAGCTGCCTGCAGATGTGGGCTGCTGTGTGTTCAACGTAGGTACCGTTGCTGCTGTCTATGATGCAGTGGTGGATGGCCTGCCCCTGACCAGGCGCTTTGTCACCGTCACCGGTGGTGCGGTGAAGAATCCTGTCAACCTGATTGCACCCTTGGGCACGCCCTTTGCTCACTTGGTGGAGGAGGCAGGTGGCTTCAAAGAGAACCCCGGCCGTGTGATTTCTGGTGGACCCATGATGGGTGTTGCCCAGTATGATCTGTCTGTGACCTTGGGCAAAGCCACCAACTGTGTGCTCTGTCTGAGCAAGAAGGAAATGCCTGCCACCGATCCTCTCCAGAGCTGCATTCGTTGTGCCCGTTGTGTCAACGTCTGTCCCATGCATCTTTTGCCTGTGTACATGAATATGTACTCCAAAAAGAGTATGTGGCATGATGCGGAGGAGCTGCGGATTATGGACTGCATGGAGTGTGGGTCCTGTCAGTATATCTGCCCTGCTCGCATTCCGCTGGTACAGCAGTTCCGCAGTGCAAAATTTGAAATCCGCCAGCAAGCGGCTGCGAAATAAGGAGGGGAAACGATGAACGAACAATATAGATTGAGCGTGGCATCCTCCCCCCATGCGACATCTCCCACAGGAACAAGAAATCTTATGTACGATGTGATCATCGCCTTGATTCCGGCGCTGGTACTGTCTACTTGGTTCCTTGGCCCTCGTGTGTTGACGATGACGCTGGTTTCCGTGGTTGGATGTGTTGGCTTTGAAGCGCTCTACCAAATTATGATGAAAAAGCCCGTCACCGTAGGTGATGGCTCCGCAGTGATTACCGGCATTTTGCTGGTCTTTGTTTGCCCCGTTACCATGCCCTACTGGACTATCCTCATTGGCGCATTGTTTGCCATTGTGATAGTAAAGCAGCTCTTTGGTGGTCTGGGTGCAAACTTCCTAAACCCTGCTTTGGCAGGTCGTGCATTCCTCATGCTCTGCTATCCCGTGGCCATGACCACTTGGACCAAGCCTGGTTCTGAGTTTTGGTACAGCTGGATGAACATGGGTATCCTCGATCCGACTAAGGTACCTGGCTTTGATGCCATCGCAACGGCCACTCCTCTGAGTGCAGATTTGATGAAGGCCGGCGTTGCGCCAGATGCCTCTCTGATGGATATGTTTCTGGGTAACATTGGCGGTAGTGCCGGCGAAATTTCTGCCGTAGCCCTGCTGTTGGGCGGTGCTTACCTGCTGTGGCGCAAGGTGATTCGTCTGCGCATTCCCATGGCTTATA
>JBHAQX010000170.1:0-7745 GCA_041830595.1 Evtepia sp. | reverse complement strand
TTGCCCTTATGCCCTCTTCCATAGCGTCTTCCCGCTTGCGCTGGGCTTTAAACTTTTTCCACGCCCAACGCCATAGTGCCGTAAGTCCAGCGGCCAAAATGCCACAGACCCAGAGCACCCAATACTTAGTAATTTCCTCATTCATAGGCATCACCCTAGCCTTTCTTTGTCGATAGGCCTGGGCCTACTTTGCCTTTTTCCTTGCTGCTTTTAAACCCTTCATGACCGCATCCCCCTCCAGGGCTGCCTGGGTAACACTGTTGTTCTTCCAGGCCGCCACAACGGCAGCTGCAATGGTTGCCAGGGTAGATACCCCTGTGTAGATGGTGTTCTCATCCAAATCAATGGGCACATGACCGGACATAAGCAGCGCCTGATTGGCCAGGGTCACCACCAAAAACAGCAGCCGGGCCAAAGTGCCAGGGGTAATCTCTCGTTTTGTCATCTCTCTCACCTTATCCTTTCGTCGCCAGCTTGCGCAGCAAATCTGCTCCGTACTTATACTGTTCCAAATAATTCATGGTGTCATTGTCCAGGCCAAAACGCTTCTGGACAGCTTCACGATCTGGGTTTGTTGCTTGCGGCTTGAAACTAACACCTAGGTAATCACAAATCCCCTGGGCAGTAGCCACAGCCAGCTTGTCCCGGTAGGCAGAGGATTCGAGCAGGGCCACGTCTTCCTTGTTGTCATGGAATCCGTACTCAATGAGCGCAGCAGGAGCTTTGGTAACGGTCAGCACAGTAAATCCTTCGTGCCTGAGTGGAGAGGGTCGCATAAGAACACCGGCAGTCTTAAGGCGATCAAGGATCTTACCCGCTGCAATGTTTCGCCCGGCTGAACTACCAGGAGAGGAGGTATATACCTCGCACCCTCTTGCATTATTCCACCCACTTCCGGCTGCATTTGAGTGCAAGGAAACAAACAGGTCTGCTTTTGCCTTGTTGCTGATGTTGGCCCTTTGGGTAAGGGATGGATAGCCTTTCGCATCCCTAGTTAAGACAACATCGAGACCATTCTTTGCAAGGATTGCGGCAACTCGGTTTGCCATATCCATATCAAATTCTTCTTCTTTGTAGATGCCGTCCGGGCTTCCCTTCGGGCTTCCGGGGCCATGCCCCGGATCCAGGCAGACAATCTTTTTTGTACTCACAGGTGGTTTCACTCCTTCCTTTTTGAGATATACCAGGATTAGGTTATGCACGGCCCTGGTGCTGGTGATTTTCTTCCCGGCAAAGTCACACTGACTAGAGCCGCCGGAGTCCAGCATAATGGCATCCTGCCAGCCCAGAGCTGCCAGCTCATCCCGCAGCTGCTCCGGGGTTTTGGTGTCTGCGGAGCCATCAGAGGACACATAGAGGCAGAGGCTTCCATCCTTAATTCCCATTGCCGTTCTGCCACGCACCCCGCCTTGTGCTTTGGTGTAGATTGGCTTTGGGTTGGGAATCTTTTGGCGGATCAGGTCTGTGCAGCAGATATAGTTGCGTTTGCTCTCTGCCGGCACAACGCACATGGAAATATCCGGGCCATCATCCCAAGCATAGCCCCAGTAGGTATAGGGGTCTTTGGCGTAGACATAGCCATCTGCTTTGAGGTGACAGACTGCTTTGTTGCCCTCGTAGAGACCGCCGTTAATGATATAGTCTGCCCCAGTGGCGGCCTTAATTTGTTTCAGATCAAGCCTTTTTGTATTTAGGTATATCTGTACCCGGTCGATTTGCGACAGGGGTATCTGTGCCATTTGTTTGCTCATGGGTTAATCCCCTTTCTTTTCCGGCTCCACACATACCAGGGCCAATCCTCTCCAAACAACCACCAGCGAAAAAAATCAAACAGGACAATTCCAAACCCGGCCAGGGGCACCCACAGGAGGCTATACTGGGGGCAGATCTGACCCCACAGGTTACCCGGCAAGCCGGAGTAATCCCACACCTGCAGCCCTAACCAGACATTGAGGATAAGCCCTGCCAAAAGCTCCACCACTGTGATACCAAAAGCTCCCAGAATAGCCTGCAGCCAGATGGGGGTGTCCCAGCTCATGCGCTCATTGATCTGATCCAACGGGATCGACAGCAGGGCCGCCAGGGCAAACATACTCCAGTGAGTGTACCCACGCCAAAGCTGCTCTATGACACTGTAGATCGCCCCGCCCAGCAGGCACAAGATCAGGGAGCGCCTTGCCTTATCCCACATGACCCAGCACCTCCGCCATGTTGGCTGCCAAATCCGGAGGCAACGCAGCGCCGTAACGAATGGCCTGCACCTCCTCCACCGACTCACACCGGCGCACCCATACATTCAGATGGTTGCAGTAGGTGGTGTGGTAGAGTTTATGCATTGTGGCCGCCGTAGCCATGAGGACGATATCCGCCGCAGCATAGACTTTGCACAGTTCCCCGTCCAGATGGAAGGGATATCCAGCCTGCCCGGCCTGTACAGCAGCCTGGGCCGCCATGAGGTTGATCTGGTCCTCCTCCGTCATAGAGATATGCCCTTTTGTGCCATCGGTGAGGGTCACATCACAGCCGGCAGTGATCGTTCTGTTGCAGGTGACAGAGAGTTCTGAAAGCTTCAACCCTTTAAGTTCCTCCAAGGTCGGTATATGGGGCTCCGGGGTATCCTCCCCGGATACTACCATAGATACTAGATATCGGTCAGCCGGAATCAATTCCTTTTTTGAGCCGTCCGAAAGAAGCAAAATCGTCTTGTTGTCGCCCCACTCCGTTCCAAGGACAACGTCAATTGCATCCACCGTTTCTTCATCCTGTGTCTCCAGGTTTTTGATCAAAAATATCATGGCTGAACCCCCTTGAACATGATAAAGCATAGTGCATAGTAAGGTGGCCGGTTTTCATGGGAGCCGTTGCTGCCGGCATAGCCCAACATATTTTCCATATAACTTTCCGTGCTCAGAGCTGCAGGGTCTCGTGTTGAAATCTCTAGATACGGAACATATGATCCGCCGTTAACTGCACCCATCACACGGTGTCTATGACTCGGCATCTGCGCAACGCTTAGTGCGACCGATGCGGCACCACCGGTGTTTCCTACTGTATACAGTGCTCCAGCACCTACGATGAATTTATTTCTTAGATCGGGTGTGCCATTTGTCCCGTCACAAAGTGCCCACCCCGCCGGAATGTCTGGGATTGCGCCAGACCACATCATGATGCCACCAACCGGGATGGTATGAATGCACATTCTGCTCTTCCGGTATAACTCCATCAAGCTGGGTGTATTCTCCACAATCTCCCGATCTTCCTGTGTCATCTGCTCCGGGAATAGTGTATAATCCCACATGTTGGCAGGCACCCCGGTGGACGGCTGATAGGGCGGTTGCCCGGCCACTGCAGCAAAGCCGCATAGCTCCTTATCCCCTCTGGTATCTGTTACAGTAGCCTCACCATTAGAAACCAGCACATGAGCCAGGCACAGGTCATAGATATCCCCCTCCCTCACCGGGTCAGGGTAGTCCGTATCCTTGGGTGCCACAAGTTCAAAGGCACGCACCTGTGAGGCGTCGTTCTTACGGCATAGGATGCTATATTTGCCATCCCCCTGTGATAACGTAACACTGTCCCCCGGCTCTAGGTGCCCCTGTCCACCGTTAATTAGTACCACCCCCGGCGTGAAGTGAATGGTCAGTCCGGTGGAACTAGCCTTGCAGGCATCTGGATTGAGATTTGCAAACACTCCGTTGTGGAAAAAGGTTCCCATCACCAGGTTGTAATCCACAGTATCATATTCTCTGTCATATCCGGACGGGTAGGTTTCAATATCGCTTGTGGGTTCTGCATTAAAAAAGTAGCCTTTCACGGTTACCCTCCTTTGATCTGTCGTTTGATTCTGCCGAATACATTTAGGGGCGCTTTGCCAAAGGTGGCGGTTCGGACAATGCCCTCGCCACTGTAATCCATGGTCATCGCCGTGAGTCTTGTCTGCATCACCACACCCCAGGCCCTGTTTTGCACCGTGACCATATCCCCCACAAAGTAATCACGAAAATACTGCAGGCGGTCATCTAAGATGCTGCACTGAAAGGATTCCGCTGGGCGGTAGTTCTCCGCCTCGATCAGGGCATAGCGCCGCAGCTCGTTGTATTCCTCTCCTGCCACCGGGGTGTCTGCCGAGATGGCAAGGTGCTGCTCTCGCCGAAACAGGCCCTGGGCCTCGTCCTCCCCATCTCGGGTATATAGCATGGTCAGGGCTTCATCCTCAAACTCTGCCCCCGACATGGTGGCGTAAAACACATTCCGGGCGTCCTGGATGCTGTGCTGATAGCTCTGGCTCTGGGCCGTGCCACGACTTATATCAAAGACCACCCGGGGCCGATCGCTTTGCAGGCCGCTGCGATCGACACCTTGAACTACATCGAAGATGTAGGCATTCTTCTCCAGATTGGGCACGATGTCATACCCCAGACCTGCAGCATCCGCCAGCTGCCCCAGCACCTCATCTAAGGGCTGATGGCGTGAGGCATACTTGTCCTGGGCCACGCCCCTGCCCTGGTCTGGGGCAATGGCAAGGCCGACAACACGGCGGGATAGCTGAAAGGGGTTCACCATGTTGACATCCACATAGTGCTTCATGACCGCCTCCGTCGTTCCCTGGACTGCGTCATAGCCATGGCTGCCCATCTGGCCCGACGCCTGGTAGGGCATGGTAATGCGATGGGCTACTAGACCCTTCAGATCGGTGCCGGAAACGGTCAGGGTCTCCCCATCGGCAGCGGCATTGTAAACAACAGAGGAAATCAGGCCCCAAAAAAGCCTGTCAATCAGAACCAGCTGGCCCACCTGGATTTTCTCAGCATACTTGGCCCCCATAGGCATGGAGAAGCTAAAGTATCCAGGGGCAGATAGATTTGTGGTCATGCTGATGTTCTTTGCCATCTGGGTAATTCCCACACGGCCAAAGGTAGGCCGCTGGGCTGTCACCGGCTCGAAGATACGAATTTCAATTCCCATGGCTACACCCCCAGAAACGGATGGCGGTACTTGATGTAAGTGATGGGGGTTTCCTCCGCCACCTCGTTGGAAATCGTCACAATGTTCTCCCCAGGCACAAGGCCCCAGGGCTCACTATCTAATGTCAGCCAGTGGGAGGCTTCCTCTGTCTGCCGGTAGCCTCCACCCTCCTCTTTCGTCCAGATTGTGGCACTGGCGTCCTCTGTATGAATGACCATCTTTTGGCCTTCTGTGATAGGACGATTGATGCTGATTTCCTTCTCTATGGTCTGGTTGCTCACCGTCACCAGCTGGGCTGTGCTGGTCACCTCAATAGTGGGATAAATAATCTCCCCTGTGGGGTTTCGCAGCAATGCTGTTTTGGGACGGGCACCAAAGACGATTCGGTTGAAGGTCATTGGGAAATGCCACAGCTTCATTTTTTTGCCAACTGTGTAGACATGCTCATCACTGCTTTCCCAATAGGGGCTGTCGCTGGTGAATTCAATATCCAGGGTACAGGTGATGCCCACTCTGCTGCCAAAGGTTGGCGTTGCCAGCGGCCTACAATAGATGCGCCGATTCCCGGCCGCCGAGTGATAGGTCAGATACCCCCAGCGGTTGGGAGAAAAGGCCTGGGAGAGATGACTCCTGTGACGATCAAAGACGATCTGGGCATCCAGCTGCTTGTTTCCGTAGGCCACCATGGATCCTGTTATATTGATGATCCGGGAGGCCAGAGCAACGTGGTAGGTTCTCTGCCCGTCAAATCTTGGAGGCTTAACCACCTCGGCTGTGGCACCAAGGTTGTCTTTGAGCTCCTTGAACAAAAAAGGTGGTTCTGCGCCAAGTTGAATGGTATAGCCGTCATCCGTCTCCCATGTCACGGTCCTCATTGGATCCCTCCCTTCTATCGTGCCAGCCGTTCAATGGCTTTTTCCGTAGCAGCAAACAGCTGTCCGGAGGTAAGCATAGCTGCGCCTGTGTTGACTGTGACACTGTTATGGTTGGTCGTTGCGTTGGAAATGGTGGTTGCCGCTGCGGCCGCTGCCTTGGTCGCAGCCTCTAAAGCCGCCGCTGCCTCCTTCTGGAGGGCTGCCGCTTCGGTGACGGCGGTACTCAGGGAGGTGGAGTGGTCAGAATGGCCGGAATACTGCTCCAAGGCCCACTTTCCCGCCGTGGCACTCTCCTTCTCAGACCACTCTTTGGAGGCCTCAATCTGTTTTTCCAAGGTTGCAATTTCCTGCTGCTTCTCATGGAGCCAGTCGTTGTCCTCTTTGGCAAGCAATGCTGCATCATAGGCTTCCTTTGCACGGATGACTTCTTTCTGAAGCTCTGCTCTGGCATAGTCATCTCTGGCATATTGCAGCTGAAACTGAGCCGCTTCCAGGGTCTTTCTCGCCTTGGCCACAGCGTCCTGGTCCGACTCCTCTTCCCTCAGTCTACGCCGGGCGGCAATCTCCTCGTTGATGCCGTCAATCAGGCTGCGCAGGCGGCTCTCCTCTGCCTCCTGCTGCTTTTTGATGGAGTCAATGCGCTCCTGGGTCAGTCGGTTGATCTGCTCAGACAGCTGGTCAATGGTGTCCGCCGTGGACTTCAGGGCCTCTTCCTGCTTCTTCTGTTGGTACTGGTAGATCTCTACATTTGCCTTGCGCCAGGCATCGGAGTCTTCTTCTAAATAGGCATCCCGCAGCGCCGCCAGACTTTTATAGTAGGCATCCTCCGACATAAGCCCCATATCCTGAAAGTACTTGATATCCGCCAGCTTATCCTCATAGGCCTCCTTGATGGCCTTCTCTTCCGCTTTGGCTCGTTCCTCAGCGGCCTTCTTCTCATACTTGTGAATAGCCACATCGGCCGCCTGGCGCTCTTTCAGGTTGTCTTTGAGGTGCTGGTCCCGCAGCTCCCCCATTTTCTTGTAGTACTCTTCTTCCGATAAAAGATCCATGTTGCGCTGATAGTCCAGCTCTTCCATGGCCTTTTTGTAGGCTTCCAGATCCTTTTCCGCCTGGGTTTTGGCTTTGCCTGCGCTACTGCCTCCACCACGACCGCCGCCACTGCTGCCACCGCCGGAAGGTCTCTTGTAGCCACTGCCGCCACCTGCTGGAATCTGGGCACTGCTGACTTTGCTCTTCAGGTCCTCTATGCTCAATTCTGCGCCGGCTGCCTGGGCCTTCATTGCCGCCGCAACGGCCAGGTAGGTTCCTGCCAGCAGCATGTTCCCGCTGGCCAAGGATCGGACAGCCGCCTCTTCTGCAGCTAGAGCCCCAGCTCGGGCTGCTCGTACCCCATCGGAAACAGTGGCGATCTGCTCGTTGATCTTTTCCTCTGCCAACACACGGTAGGCATCGGCATTCAAGAATGCCGCCCCTGTCTCGGTATCATGGGCAATGGCTGACGCATAGCCAGCCTCTTCTAGGCGCTTTGTGGTTTCTTCACAGAGAGACCCTGCTGCCGCCTGTTCCTCCAGCGCCTCAGTCAATACGCTGATTTCACTGTTCAGTCCCGAGGCCACATTCAGAAGCTCTGAAAATTCATCGGCGTTCATGGCGGATATGGCTGTTGCCCGTTCGATCTTTTCGTTGGCGTAGTCCACAGCCTCGGCCAGAGCAATTTGCTCCTCGGTGGTCGCTGAAATTTCCCCGTCTAAGGCTTCCAGGGCTGCATAGAGATCTGCCACACCGCTTTCTTGCCTTGCTACATTTTCTAGCGCACCCGCCAAATTCTCATTGGCGGTGACCCGGTCCTCGTGAATGGCTGTACTGCTTTCCATCACCTCAGCCTGCGCTTGCTCCCGCTGG
>JBHAQX010000169.1:0-3718 GCA_041830595.1 Evtepia sp. | reverse complement strand
GGACATATTGGCATCGGAGCGCTCATGGTGCACACTGACTACATTCCCACCGCATTTGGAGATGATCTCACTGACCCCCAAAAGCTGGCCGGGTTTATCCTCCAGGGCAATCTGCAAGGTCGCATTTCTGCCGCTGGTTACAAGACCTCTGGTAATCACACGGGAGAGAATATTCACGTCAATGTTCCCGCCAGAGAGAATGCAGGCTACCTTTTTCCCTTGAATGGGCAGCTTGTCAAACAACGCCGCTGCTACACTCACCGCACCGGCGCCCTCACCGATAAGCTTTTGCTTTTCGATCAAAGTCAAAATCGTCGCTGCAATTTCATCCTCACTGACCGAGACAATCTCATCCACATACTGCTGCACCATGGGAAAGGTATTTTGCCCCGGCGTTTTTACGGCAATGCCATCGGCAAAGGTGGGAACAGCCTCCAGGGTAATGGACTCCCCTTTCTCCCAGCTGCGTAGCATACTGGGGGCTAAGGCCGCCTGCACGCCATAGACCTTCACCTTGGGATTTAAGTTCTTAATGGCATAGGCCACACCGGCAATCAATCCACCGCCGCCAACAGGAACCACCACCGCATCCACATCGGGCAGTTGTTCCAACAATTCCAGGCCTATGGTCCCCTGCCCGGCAATCACCTCATCGTCATCAAAGGGATGGATGAAGGTAGCACCGGTCTCTTCCCGCAGCTGACAGACATAGGCGTAGGCATCATCATAAGTGCCGGGAACCAATACCACCTCTGCTCCAAAGCGCTTTGTGGCCTCCACCTTGCTAATGGGTGCCCCATCAGGCATGCAAACGGTACTTTTAATCCCCATCTTTGTGGCAGCCAGAGCCACGCCCTGGGCGTGATTCCCGGCGCTGCAGGCTACAATCCCGGCAGCCTTCTGCTCCTGGGAGAGCTGGCTGATCTTATAATAGGCCCCTCGCAACTTAAAACTGCCGGTCATCTGCAAATTCTCTGTTTTCAGAAAAATTTGATTTTTCTGGGACAGATTCGTGGCATCAATCAAATCTGTCCGCCTTGCCACACCTTTTAGTGTGAAGGCTGCGTGGTAGATTTTATCCAAGGTTACCATGCTGATTTCTCCTTTTCCGCGAAGAACCAAAAAGGGTCTTCGCCTCTTAAAATAAAGCAAGAGACGAAGACCAATGGCTCCGCGGTACCACTCTTGTTGCCGCCATGCTGCGACCACCTTGTTCGGATCCATGATCCGACGGCCCATAACGGTGCCTACCGTACCCACTTAAGAGCCTTCTCCTTCTGCGGGTCTGCTTATGAGGGGATTCATTGCCGTGCCCAACACTGCCTTGCACCCTCCGGCAGCTCTCTGAGGTTAAGCCCTCGACAATCTGTCCTCATTCAAACGCATTTTACAATTCCATTTGTTCTATAATTGCCCAAATTGTATGTAATGTAGTTTCACTTTACTTGCTTTCACCTGCAAGATAATTCACGAATTGTTGTGCCGTTCTACCCGATATGCCACCGTGGCGTATCTCCCACTGGTTGGCCCTGCGAAGCAGTTCGTCTTCGGGCATTTCTATCCCCTGGCGTCTAGCCAGCTCAAGCACAATTCCCTTAAACCCATCGCGATTGGGGGTGCTGTAGTTAATGAGCACGCCGAAGCGGCTGGATAGGGAAAGCTTCTCCTCCACCGTGTCCGACCGGTGAATCTCTCCGGTGAACTCCGTATCGTCTCGATCCTTCCAGGTCTCCCGAATCAGATGCCTGCGGTTGGAGGTGGCATAGATCAAAATATTGTCTGGCTTTGTCTCCACACCACCTTCAATCACCGCTTTGAGAAACTTATATTCTACCTCGTCATCCTCAAAGGAGAGGTCATCGATAAATATAATGAAGGAGTAGTTACGGTGTTTCAGTGCGGCAATCAGGGCAGGAAGACTCTGAAACTGGTGCTTGTATAGCTCAATCATCCGTAGACCTCTGGCCCCATATTCCCGGAGCAGGGCCTTCACGCTGGTGGATTTTCCTGTGCCACTGTCCCCATAGAGGAGCACATTGTTGGCCCTGCGGCCAGAGACAAAGGCCTCGGTATTGTAGCGCAGCTGCTGCTTTTGCAGCTCATACCCCACCAGGTTGTCTAAGGCGACTGCATCTACGTTATGGACGGGAAGGAATGCCAGGTTCTCTGGTGTTTCTTCCAGGCGAAAGGCCTGGTTAAGGCCAAAGGAGCCTACACCCACTTCCTTATAGTGCTGTGTAATCAGCTGAAAGATCTCTTCCCCATTTTTGGCGGCCCCCAACTTACGGCTCAAGTCTCGAACCGCCTCGCTGACTGCTCTGTTGTAACGTCGCTCCTTCTTGGGAATGGCCTGGTAGTGCTGGAGCACGGTAAAACAGTCCAGACCCAGATCCGCCTCTATCTCTGAAAAATCATAGTGATAGAGTTCCCAAAATGCTTGAAAGTCCAATTTCGCAAAATGATTCACGGACCCATCCTGGCAGCCAACTCGCTCACAGGAAAGACTGAAGCTGTTCTCTGTGGTCATCAAAAGGTAGGTTAGGTAATTGTGCCAAAGGTTTTCATCAAAGCCATTCTCGGTAGCCAGGTCCAATAGCCCTTTCACCTGTAGCAAAAGCTGCCGGCGAAGGAGGGTTTTCTCCCTGCTTCCACTGGACCAGGCTCCAAAAATATCCGCCAGATTGCCTAAGATACTATCGGGGCCAATGTTACTATAGAGCAGCAGCTTTGAATAACTGTTTTGCACAATTAACACCAACCTTTCAGCGCCTGTAAAGCATTAAACCTTTATTCTCCAACCCATGGGATCTTCTAGTTTTCCTGTCTGAATTCCTGTGATAGTATCATAGATCTTCTGGCTGGTGGCACCAATGGTACCATCGCCAATGACCATCACATCGTTCTTATAGCGCAGCTTGCCTACAGGGGAGATAACAGCTGCTGTGCCGCTGCCAAAGACCTCCTCTAGGGTGCCATTCTTCTGGGCTTCCAGCAGTTCGTCCACGGAGATTTTCCGCTCTTCTACCTCCATGCCCCACTGCTCTCTAAGGAGTGCAAGGACAGAGTTTCTGGTGATGCCGGGCAGGATGCTGCCGGAGAGAGGCGGGGTGACAATCTTGCCAGCAATTTTAAAGAAGATGTTCATGGCTCCAACCTCTTCCACATACTTACGCTCTACCCCGTCCAGCCAAAGTACCTGGGCGTAGCCTTCCTCCCTAGCCTTTACCTGAGCGGCCAGAGCAGAGGCGTAGTTCCCGCCGGTTTTCACGTCCCCCATGCCGCCTTTTACTGCACGGACAAAATCGTCTTCAATCCAAATGTTCACCGGCTCCATGCCATTTTCATAGTATGCCCCACTGGGAGACATGATGATGATGAACATAAACTCTTTGGAGATGTCCACCCCAAGATAGGCTTCGGTGGCAATGATAAAGGGTCGAATGTACAGAGAAGTGCCGGGGTCTGTGGGAATCCAATCGGAATCCACTCTCACCGTCTCACGAATTGCCTGAATGTAGTCCTGCTCATCAATCTGGGGAATACACAGACGCTCGTTGGTGATATTAGTGCGCTTGGCGTTCATGTCAGGGCGGAAGAGATAGCAGGAGCCATCCTCATTCTTATAGGCCTTTAGCCCTTCAAACATCTCCTGGCCATAGTGAAACACCATGCTGGCAGGAGAGAGGGATAGATTGCCATAGGGCTCAATGCGGGGATC